>CAKRRS010000030.1 GCA_934394665.1 uncultured Acetatifactor sp.
CATGCGAAGCCCGACTACAGAGCTTCCGGAAGTTCCTGCAGCTGCCACTGCATCACTGGTATCAGCGCTTAAGTTACAGAGATTCAGGCACAGAGAAGCAACCAGTGCCGCAATACCGGAAGCCAGTTTTACCACGAAGGTCTGCATGGAGAAAATGACACTTTCGTCTCTGCGGTGATTTTTCCATTGACCGTAATCCACGGTATTGGCAAGAAATATTGTAGTCAGTACGGTCAGCATTCCGTTGGCAGCAAAGATCAAAAAGCCCGGAATAAACAGCAGGAACACACTGCTCATATTTGTGAAACACAATAGTAATAAAACAGCATATCCGGCAATTGCCATGAGGAAGCTGACATAAAAGATCCTGATGGTATTCAGGAAGTTACGAAGCAGCGGAAACAACAGCATCATGGATAGAATCTGTACCGCACCGCCGAAGGTATTGAACAGGGTGTAGGAATTGTACCAGGAGTCACCGCCGAAATCATATTTGAAAAAATAAATTACCAGATTCGAGGTTGTATAGATGGCACAATTGATCAGTACGATCGTGATGACCACAGCCATTGCCTGATCGTTTTGCACGAGTGCCTTGAACATCTGGCCGATAGAAGGGGCATCTACATCTACGGTAGATTTTTCCTTAATATTCAGGCAGGTAACCGTGATAAATACAACAAACAAGACGGCAATGATCAGCGCAAAGCGTGAGAAACCGCTTCTCTCCTCTCCACCGCCCAGCGCGTTGACGCAGAGCATTGTGATCACAGTGATGATGGCGGAACCGACGCCGGCGCAGGAACGGCCTAACGTTGACAGGTCTTCCCGTTCTTTACCGCTGTGGGTAAATGCCGGGATCATGGACCAGAAAGGAATGTCCATCATGGTATAAGTTACGCCCCAGAGGATGTAGGTTATGGCAGCATACGCCACCAGACCGCTGCCGTTTAAGGCAGGCGGTGCCGAAAACATCAGGAACAATACGATGGCATTGGTGACGGTACCGATCATCAGCCAGGGACGGAACTTCCCCCATTTTGTTTTGGTCTTTGCGACAATGACGCCCATGAAGGGATCGTTAAAGGCATCAAAGACTCTTGCAGCCATGAGAATAATTCCCATAGCAATGGCATTCACCCCTAAAATATCCTGATAATAATACAGAACATAGCTTGCGGACAGCATGTATACCATGTCTTTGCCTACCGCACCCAGTCCGTAAGAAAATTTTTCTTTTCCGCTTAAATTCATAATGTAACCCTTTTGCCCTTTCCGCCGGTATATTTCGTATGATACCGGGCAAACATTTTTATTTATGACGTATACATTTTACTTTTTTGCACCTGAAGCCTTAAGCGCTGAAGATATCTCTGCAGATATCATTAAATGGATACTGTAAATGAGATTCGCTGTTCTCCTGCAGTATCTGAATGCATGATCAAGGTTCCCTGACCGCTTTTCCCAAGGCTCTTTACATAGGTGCCGCCCATGCCGCCCTGTAAGGAAATCGTGTCAGGTCCGATGATTGCAATGTCACCTTCTGTGGACAGCCGGACCGGTTCCTGATAAAAAGGAAGTACATTTCCATGAGAATCCTGCGCTTCGATCCGTACCAGAGCCACATCATAGCTGTGATGTTCGTATAACCGGGTATGGTCTGCTTTGGCTGATAACTGAAGATCCATAACCGGCTCCTTTGTTACACTTTTTACGACGTTACCGTTTTTGATGGCATCAAACCGATACACGGTCGCGGTACCGCCCCAGTCACCAATATATTTTGTATAAAGTTTTGAAACCTCGTCAAAATCAAGATGATAGATTAAGGCCAGCTTTAGAGCGGTAAGATAAAGGCGCTTCGGAATATGGTTCAGACTCCCTCTGGCTACCAGGTTCATGGCATCTACCATCTGCTTTGCATGCCTGGGCTTGAAACGTTCGTTCTTTTCAAAGCAATCACCGATAAAGTCATCGATCAATATCGGCCCATGCTTTAGGTTTTTATAGGGAGACATTTCCGGCCGGTATTCCTTGATAAAACGGTCATTTTTATACATCCTTACACTGTCTGCATTTGACAGGATCCAGATATTGCCGCGGTTGCAGCCGGGATGTTCGCCGATATCCATGGAGGAAGTAATCTCCAGTACCGGTGTATCTTCCTGTTCGCAGGCGTATACAGAAGCTGCCAACTTCGGATTGCGGAACATATCCATCACCCCGTGATAGCAGATCCGGTCGCCGCTTCCGAAATCTTTATGCGTATTGTAATCGAACATACACCAGCCAAAGCTTCCGGCGATATCTTTCTGTCCTGCCACGGCATCCAGCACATTGGCATGCCGGATTGCATGTTCACTGCGGCGTTCTTCGTTATCGAATGCTTTGGTCGGATACATATGTCCGTTATACTCACTGATCAGATAGGGCTTTTCCTTATCGGAAGTTACCTTTGCTTTCGGTTCACAGCCGGGCATTTCTCCATCGTGAAGGAAGTCATTATAGGTGTAGACATCTTCCAGCAGATGACTTTTCTTGATAGCCCGGACACCGCCTGTCTGTCTTGTAGAGTCCAGTTTGTGAGCTACAGCATTGGTTTTTTCATAAAATACATCGTCATCCGGAGATTCATTGATCCGTACACCCCACAAAATAATGGAAGGATGATTGCGGTATTGGAGGATCATATCTTCCGCGTTCTGCACCGCCTGCGCCTTCCAGGCATCGTCACCGATATACTGCCAGCCGGGGAATTCCGTGAACACCAACAGTCCAAGTTCATCACAGCGGTTCAGAAAATAATGACTTTGCGGATAATGTGAAGTACGGACCGCATTGACACCCAGTTCGTTTTTTAACAGATCGGCATCCAGTTTCTGCATGCTTTCCGGCATGGCATAACCTACGTACGGAAAACTCTGATGGCGGTTCAGACCGCGGACGCGCTTCTTTCTGCCGTTGAGGTAAAAGCCGTCTTTCCGAAATACGGCTTCCCTGATTCCAAAGGTAGTCTCAGATTCGTCCAGAACCGTTTCTCCTTCACAAATCTGTGTTTTCAGAAGATACAGATTCGGCTGCTCTGTATCCCAAATTTTTGGATCAGTTATGGTAGACTGCAAAAACAAAGAACCGGCTGAAACCGTTTCTGAACTTAAATTTTTCTGTGTCAGAAGCTGCCATTGCGGTACTGCGGAACTTTCTGCTTTCAGCGCAAAATACTGACGGAGCTGAAGGAATTTTGAACGATATTTTTCTAAGGCTGCTTCCGAAACATTATAAAACGTAATTTCCGAAATGATCTGAGCTGACAAAGGTGTCGCAGACAGATCAGGCGATGTATGCACAAAGAGATCTTTCACTGCAATCTCCTCTTTCACATCCAGATAAACATCACGGTAGATGCCGCCATAGGTCATATAATCAATGACATAGCCGAAAGGAGGAACATTTAAGCTTTCCCTGCTGTCCAGGCGGACACACAACACATTATCCTGCCCGTAATTGACCGCTTCGCTCAGGTCTATGGTAAACGCGGTATAACCGCAGTGATGCTCTCCGACTTTCATCCCGTTGCAATATACCGTACTGTCATGGGCGGCACCTTCAAAGGTCAGGAGCATCCGCTTTCCCTGCCATTCCTTCGGAAACTGCAGGTGCCGTCTGTAGCCGCTGACCATCTGATAGGTGGATTCGTCAAAATAATGAAACGGTGTCTCTTTGCAGGTATGTGGAATCCGGACGCATTGTAAGGCTTTCTCCGGATATTCGCTGGCAAGCATTTCGTCCTGAAACTGTCCGGTAAAAAGCCAGTCTTCGTTTAAAAAATAACGCTGATTCATTGGTGGTTCCTTTCTGGGTATTTTGTATGCAGTAGGTATATTTCTTATGGGATTGTCGGGATTACTTCGTATTTTGCGTGATGCCATACATAAGAATATCTACGACCTCCTTCAGGGCATCAGCATAAGTCAGCTGATTTTTTGTGAGAATATCCCGTTGAAAGAACTGTTCGATCGAGGCTTCCAGCATCATTTTGACCAGACAGATGGGAACCGGTCGGATGCTGCCATCCGCCATACCCATTTCGATCAGCTGGATCGTAGGCTCCCAGCCGGTCTCCAGCCGCAGTTCCACTTTATGATAAATCTTAGGGTATTTATCTCTGAGGGAATACAGTTTCCTAAGGTCAATATTCTGGTATCCTTCCGGCAAAACACCTAAAATGCGATGCAGCTTTTCTACAACGCTTAACGCAGGATCCGTCAGGATCATCTGCTCGCTTTCTTTTATCGAATCAAAAATGTAATCCACCATGGCAAGAAACAATGCTTCTTTGTCATCGTATACTGTGTAAATCGTCTTTTTACTGATGGAAAGTTCTTTCGCAAGATCATCCATTGTGAATTTCAGGCCTTTCTTGTCAAAGACGTTAAGGGTGGCTTCCAGAATGATTTTTTGCAGGATGTCCGAAGTATCCATTTGATCGATTCCTCCTTTTTTCGATATTTGCGAATAGATCCTAAAAGAGCGTTTTCGATAGGATTTCTTATTGTTATTACTGTCGGTAATTTCTTTGTGGAAACTATAATTCACTTTTTAGTTTCCTTGACTTAAGAGTATCATTTTGTGTGATAAGATGCAAGAAACGTTTTTTACAAAAATAGTTTCCTGAAATTGTGAAATATAGCAAAAAGCAAATGTAGCAAAATAAACAAAAAAGAAAACCGGACGATCAGGCACTGTGGTATCGGCTGATGTCCGGTATGTGTTTTCTTATGTTTCTTATGCATTTTTGAACTGTTCCGCCAGGGTCGGATGCATTTTTTTACGTGTAATCTCAACGAGTCCAAGCGGTGTGATATCTACGATACGTGGCTGCATGGGATCTGTGCGAACCAACTCTCGCAGCGCATCCAGTAACTTTCGCTGCTGTTCTTTTTCCGGCATATTAATGAAATCTACGATAATGATACCTGACAGGTTACGTAACCGAAGTTGTCTGGCAATCTCTTCTGCAGCTTCCAGATTTACTTGAAAATAAGTATCTTCTCCGGATTTCTTTGCCTCGTTTTTCCCGGAATTCACATCGATTACCGTCATGGCTTCCGTAGGCTCAATCACCAGATAACCGCCGCATTTCAGCCAGACTTTTGTATCCAGTGCTTCGTCCATTCCCCGTTCCAGAGAATACAGCAGACGTAAGGAGATCGTGGGATCATCATAGAACCTGACCTGTTTTTGCTGCAAGACAGGATGTGTACTTTGGGAAAGCTTTGTATAAATCTCCGGATCATCCGTAAGGATTTCTCCGTACTCGTCCGGTCCTGCCAATTGCTCCAAAACTTCATAAACGACTTCAGAAGGCTCTTTTAAACAGGTAAGGCATACTTTATGCTCAGCCTGCTTAGAAAGGCTGAAAATGGCTTCAGAAGCGTTCTCAGGGGTGCTTCCGTTTTTGACAAGCAGTTTTATCATGCGATCGGGGTCGGCTGTGGCAGAAGCACGCTTTGTTTTCTGGGCATCTCTGGTTACCATGACGACCACTTCATCTCCGGCTTTTAAGGTACCGTCTGCCCTGCGATTTTGCAGGACAGCCTTTTCGCTTTCTTTTAATGGCAGAAAGCAAAGCTCACCTGGCTTTATCTCTACAAAACAGGCATCGATATTTTTTGCGACATTTTGAATCTTTCCAAGATAAATACCGCCGATCCTGCTGGAGTTCGAACGTAAGACACGCACGGCGGCAACACCTTTCGACGTAACCAACAATGCGCAGGCTCTGTTTCGCAGGTGGGTGAAAATTAATTTTCCGCTGCTGCAGTCGGTATCTTTCCGGATCTGGTTTACTTCCTTTTCTCTGGCCGGTCTTCCGCCGGTGAGGCTGCGGCTCATTCTGTAACTCCGTCTGAGGAGATGCCGGCATTTTCCGCAGCAGTCGAAACAGCCGGATCAGCAGCGTCCTGTGCTGCAATTGCCTCTTCCACACTGTCATATCCGATGGCATCTAACGGTCGAAGTTCTCCCTCGTCATTTCGAAGATAAGTCTCTTCTCTGGTCACTAATAACGCATTCTCCATAAGCGTCTCGTTATGCTCCGCAAATAACGCTGCTACGACCTGAATCGGTTTAATATTGCCGGCACTGGAAGCATCTACCAGAAGATACAGTCCGTCACCGTCAACGACGCTGCATTCATAAATACCTTCCTTCAGATTGATCTCACGGCTGCCTTTCTTTGTCTCCTTGGTGATCAGGATTTCCTCTTTTGCCATAAAAGCATCCACTGCGGATGCAAGATCAAAATGCGGTCCCCGTCCTTCTCTGAACCGGACGGTATATCCGGCAGCGGCGACACTTGCCATGGCGTTCCCTGCTTTGTCCGGCAGAATCTTTACAGAGACGATTTCAATACCGGGCACAGATACTGCGTTCAGCCGCTGCATAATATCTTCACAGGAGGTGAGGGAATGCACCTCAAGATCCATATACTCGCCGTTACTGGTGAGTCCCACCCCCAAAGGTGCGGCAAAAGACATGATCTGATGAGGGCTGAAGCCGCCCGTATAGGCCACATCCAGTTCCGCTCTGCGGTTTGCTTTCTGGAAAAAACGCATGACATCCAGATGCCCGATAAAGCGGACCGGACCGTATTTTTTGAATTTCATTCTTAATTTCATAATGTGATAACTCTCTCCGTTCTTTTATACGTTACACAATCATCATCCGCGCGGTTCCATACAGATACCGCACTTGAATTTTGCGGCACCGCATCCCTGACAGGCCTGTTTACAGTTGGCGGAGATGGTCTCGTTTTTGGCTTTTTCCCATTCTCTTTCCAGAAATGCCCTGGATACGCCGCAATCAATAAAATCCCAGGGCAGGATCTCGGAAACGGGACGTTCTCTGTGTGAATAAAAATCAACATCCAGTCCGCATGCTTCAAAGGCTTCCATCCAGACCTCGTTGTGGAAATATTCGCTCCAGGCATCATAAAAACAGCCCTTATGATATACATACAAAAGTACTTGGGACAATCTCCTGTCGCCTCTGGCCAGGACACCTTCCAGTACACTGGCGTCTGCTTCATGCCAGTTGTATTTGATACTCTTCTGGTTCAGCTGTTCGGAGATGGCTTTTCTGGTCAGATAGGCCTTTTCCACAAATTCATCTTTCGTGCACTGGGACGCCCACTGGAATGGTGTAAACGGCTTCGGTACAAAGAAAGAAGTACTGGTAACGATCTGCACCCTTCCGTTGACACGTTTTTCTTTGGGCACCACATCGAAGAACGTCGCGGCAATCTTATTGGATAGTTCGGCAATTCCGCGGATATCCTCTTCCGTCTCGGTCGGATGTCCCAACATAAAGTAAAGTTTCACTCTGGTCCAGCCACCTTCGAAGGCAAGTGTGGAGCCACGTAAAATGACTTCTTCGGTCAATCCCTTATTGATGACATCTCGCAGTCTCTGGCTTCCCGCTTCCGGTGCAAAGGTCAGGCTGGATTTTTTCACATCCTGGACCTTGCTCATAACGTCCAGAGAAAAGGCATCAATTCGAAGGGACGGCAGGGAAATATTAATGTGTCTCTGATTACATTCTTCAATCAGAAAATCAATCAGTTCCGGCAGCTTGCTGTAATCGCTGGAGCTTAAGGAACTTAAGGAAATCTCTTCGTGTCCGGTATTTTTCAGCATTTCCATGGCATATTTTTTCAGCACGTCCACATCGCGTTCCCTGACCGGACGATACAGCTGACCTGCCTGACAGAAACGACAGCCGCGGATACAGCCACGCTGGATTTCCAGAACAACTCTGTCCTGGGTTACCTTAATGTAAGGTACAACGGGCTTCATGGGATAATAACTGTCTGTCATATCCGTTACCAGCTCCTTACAGATCGTAGTGGGAATGCCGTCCTCTGTAGGGGAAAACGAAGCAATGGTTCCGTCCTCGTGATAAGTGGTCTCATAGAACCTGGGGACATACATACCGGGCAGCTTTGCCGCACGACGTAAGAATTCAACTCTGTTAAGCCCCTCTGCCCTGCACTTCTTATACAGATCAATCAAGGGACGGTACTGTGTCTCACCTTCTCCGATATAGAAAATATCAAAAAAATCCGCGATTGGTTCCGGATTGTAAGTGCAGGGACCGCCGCCGATCACGATAGGACAATCCTCACCTCTCTCTGTTGCCAGCAGAGGAATCTGTGCCAGATCGAGAATCTGCAAAATATTGGTATAACACATCTCATATTGGATGGTGATACCCAGAAAATCAAATTCTTTGACAGGATCCTGGCTTTCGAGAGCAAACAAAGGAATCTGTTCTTTACGCATGATGGCATCGAGATCGACCCAGGGAGAATATACACGTTCACACCATACATCTTCCCAGGAGTTCAGCATACCGTACAGGATCTGAATGCCCAGATGCGACATACCGATTTCATAGACATCCGGAAAACACATACAGAAACGCACATCCACATTGGCTTTGTCTTTTACGACAGCATTTACTTCATTGCCGATATAACGCGCCGGCTTTTCGATTTTCATCAGAATATCATCATTTAATGCTAATTTTTCGTTCATAATAACCTCAATTTCTATAATAGATCTAGGATTTTTTCAAAGCTGCCTTCATTTTACGGACATCCTCTTCCGTACAGACTTCTTCGGAATAACGGGCTTTTTCGTAGATTGCTGCCATCCCGTCTAAATCAAGCGCAGTTTGCGCATCTAACGCAGTATAATATAACAGACGGCTTTTATCAAGTCCGCTGTTTCCTATTTTTCGCTGATACAGGTAACGGATCTTTTGTGCAGCATCCGGAAAAAGGAAGGAAACTCTGTCTTTGTTCTTACGTCCGACAGGCTTTTCCCCCATACCGGTCAGTTTTTCACGTTTATCCGAAAGATCCGCTTTCTCCGAAGCGTTTTGCGCAAAGGATACCTGCCATTTTTCCCGTAGATACAGAAGCAGTTTCCGTAAAAAACGATAAAGCAGGAAAACCGCTCCGGCCAAAAGTGCAATCATTGCCAGATATTCCAGAATCACCCACAAAAGAAACGGCTCTCCAGCTTCCGGCAACGGCATATTGCCATTTCCTGCATGCTGCTCCGGGGTGATTTCAGGTGTCCCCGAATCCTCGGGGATCAGGCGGAACAGAAAGCGAAGAAACGCTACGAGTGCACTTCGTAAGGCCAGTAAAAACGGTTTCAGCCAAGCAAACTGTGAAATGATAAAAAGAACAATTCCGGAAATCACAACAAATAAGGTCGTACTGTACATTCCGGAACGGAAAATCTCCTGAAAGGGAATCTTACCGGTGCTCAATTTGTTTACTGCAAGAAAATCCTCATAAGACTGCAAAAAAAGGATAACGGCATATAACAAAAACACCAGGATCACACTCATACGGTAATAAAGATCCCCCTCCCAATTTCCCTGATAATGCTGTAAATAAAGTCCTACAAAGCTAAGACCGGCTGCCAAAGGTAACGGTACGACTCCGGAGGCAAAATCTTCGGTACGAAAACGCAGAGAAAGCGAATAGATCACAAAACCGATACCGACCAGAACACGAATACTGCGATTTACGTCATTTTCTGCCGGAAGCAGGTTAATAAATAATAAAACACCGATATGTGCAAGCAGCAACACCGGCAGATGTCTGCAATGTTTTCGGGCGTAATACAATGCGGACACAGGAAGGGCACAGAGCATCCATAACAGCATGGACGGCCGTTTCGTGGGCGCGAGCGCGGCAAACAGTGTCGCCGCTGTCAGCGCAAGTGGGTAAAAACATATCTGGTTCAATAAAACTGTTAAAAATTCTTTCACAGGCAGCTTCTTTCTTCACGCAAAGGGACTAAGGTGATCAGTTCTTTCAGACGATCCGCAAGGAACGGAGGTGTTACCTCTGAATAGGGTAAAAACCATTTGAGCTCCGGATGAATCTCATGGTATTGCAGAAGTAACGAAGCAAAGTCATCATACGCATTCGGCGAAACAATGCAGGTATACATGGTATGCTCTGCATGCGTAAGCTTTTCGGAAAATACTTCCGAAAAAGACGGCATCTGTCCGGAAGTATCGATTCTGGCCAAGGCTTTCAGTACCGCATCACGCTGTCTGCTTCCACCGCCGGCTTCCAGAATACATGGTTCTCTATTGATAATATCCGGACCGTTACAATAAAAAGCCACCTGCATGCCCTGTTCCAGAAACATTAACAAAAGTGCCGTGGCAATCTGCAGACTTGCTTCCACGCAATCCTCTTTCTTCAGGATACCGTTATCTTCCAGATTCACGAAAATACGGACGGATTTCTGAGAAGTGTAATTTTTCTGATTAACCTTCAGCGCTCCGGTACGTGCAGTGGCTTTCCAGTTCATGCTGCGCAGGTCATCCTGCGGCTGATATTCACGGATTCCGCGGTATTCAAAGGGATCTTCCAATAAGTGACGTTTCGCAAGAACTTCCCCGTTCAACTGCTTCAGGGATTTTTGAAAATCAGGATGCGAAAAAGGACGCGGATAGACATACAGGCTACAATGTGCGATCACTGTTTCCGTTGTATACTGTGCAGTAAGGAACAGATCCGATGCCACAAGGTCTACCTCCCGAATGGTATAAAATCCACGCCTGCCACCGACAAAGGGAAGTGTTCTGGTCACCTTTTCCCATCGTCCGATCTGAAAAATATCGTTGCGATAATAACGGTCTGTGGTACGGGATCCTTTTTCATCAGTAAATGCCAGATGCCTGTCTGTCTGGAATTTTACCTTCAGCATAGTAAGCGGCAGACGTTTCCTGTTCTCTATGATCTCGGAAAGGGTACTCTCCTGTCCTTCCCAGATTCCTGCGTCCTGAAACTTAAGAGAGACCGTCAGGTTCCGGTGCCACAATTTTTCATATAGTATTTTTTGCCCCAGATAAAGAAGTAATGCAAAGACAATGATTCCCAGTAACTGTATCATGCGTCAAACCTTTCTGTAGGCACGGGGACAGTAGACAAAACAGCTTCGATTCTGCTGTTTGCGGAACCGGTCTCTGCTCCAAAACCACAGACGATCCTGTGTGCCAGTACCGGAACGGCAAGCGTGCGGACATCATCCGGAATGACAAAATTACGTCCCTGTAAATATGCACATGCCTTGGCACAACGCAGCAATCCGAGCGTTCCTCTGGGACTGACACCGGCAAGGACACCGTCCGCAGTTCTGGTAGCTTCCGCAATTTGTACTATATATTCCCGGATGCAGGGATGCACAAATATATGTTTTGCTTCTTCTCGGGCGGTCAAAAGCTCCTCCAGGGTAACAACGGGTTCCAAGGTATTCAAGGGATCTTCTTCCATATAAAGTTCCAGAATGCGAAGTTCCTCTTCTCTGGTCGGAAGCTTCATGGACAATTTCATGAGAAAACGGTCTAACTGTGCCTCCGGCAAAGGAAATATACCTGCATTTTCAATCGGGTTCTCAGTTGCAATTACGAAAAAAGGTTGTCCCGGTGTATAGGATACGCCGTCGATCGTCACCTGGCGTTCTTCCATGCATTCCAGCAGACCGGCCTGAGTACGTGGCGTTGCTCTGTTCAACTCATCTGCCAGCAGAATATTGGTAAACACAGGACCTTTTCGTAAGGTGAACTCGTTTTTTTGTCTGTCATAGACATTGATGCCGGTGATATCTCCGGGGAGCAGATCCGGTGTGAACTGAACTCTGGAGAAATGAATATTCAGAGACTGTGCCAATGCTTTCGCAAGCTTTGTTTTGCCGGTTCCCGGGACATCCTCCAAAAGGACATGACCGTCGGCAAGCAGGGCTGTCAGTAAAAGTCCTGTTACTTCTTCTTTTCCGACAATTACCTTTCCGATATTTTTCTGTATTTTGTCTGCAAATGCTTTTCCTGTATGTTCTGCCATTTAGAAATCCTGCTTTCATAATTTTCCAATGTTTAGCATACCTTTGAATGTATGTAGCTACATTATACCCTATCGCAATCAGTTCTGCCAGTACTAAAAATCCATGTAAAAAGGAGGTATCCGGCTATGTATGAAGACAGAAAAACACAGGAAATACTTCAGAATATGCGTTTACAGGCGGACACGGAACAGACCCGTTTCCTGCAATATCAAAAAAAGCCACAGCAGGACGAAACGGAAAATACCGGGAACTCTCATACCGGTACTTTCCGGATCCGTCTTGCTCTGGCGGGCGTTCTGTTTTTAACGGTTTTATTGTTGGACCAGAAAGGAAAAAACGTTGCCGGAATCTCTATGGATCAGGTATTTCGTTACCTCACCGCGGTGGACTATGGCACTTACCTTGAGACCTTGGTAGATACAGCAATTAACGATTGGCAAGCTCTGTAGTGATCTCCTCCCAGGTGACATCTTTTTCTGCCATCAGAACCATCATATGATACAGGAAATCGCTGATCTCATATTTCACTTCGTTGGGATTGGGATTCTTGGCGGCAATGACGATTTCCGTTGCTTCCTCTCCCAGCTTTTTCAGGATCTTATCGATACCCTTATCAAACAGATAATTGGTATAAGAACCTTCCTTCGGGTGAATCTTACGATCCTTGATCACATCAAAGACCTCTTCGAATACCTGCAAAGGATTCGAACTTTCCTCATAGTCTTTTTTGGTGATCTCATTGAAAAAGCAGCTCTTATTTCCCGTATGACAGGCAGCACCGACCTGAGATACTTTCGCTAAAATCGTATCCATGTCACAGTCGGCGATCAGTTCTTTGACATATTGGTAATGCCCACTGGTAAGACCCTTGAGCCATAATTCCTGACGGCTTCTGCTGTAATAAGTCATCTTCCCTAATTTCAGAGTCTGTTCATAGGCTTCTTCGTTCATGTAAGCCATCATCAGTACTTCTCCGGTACGGTAGTCCTGTACAACGACAGGTACCATGCCGTCACTGTTTTTCTTGAAATCTTCCCATTTGTAGGCTGCTTCAAAAGACTCTATGGGAATGTCGTTCTCTCGACACAGGTCTTTTAAAGCAACGATCTCTTTGACATTGTCATTGATCGTATTGCCCGTAACACCGCAGACATTTTCGTAAGCAAAGATCTCAAGCAGCTTGTTCAGAGCTACCTGGTTGATCTGCACAAAAAACGGCAGAGATAAAATGCTCTGTGTCTCGCGGATCTGATGTGGGTTCATCAGAATCATTGCGGAAATGTATTTTTCGAGATTTTCTTTGTGTAATTCCAGTACCGCAGGATCATTATAAGAAATCAGAATTTTCTCTTTGCCGAATTTCAGGGAAACTTCTTCGGTGATTTCGATATTGCTCTCTTTCTCATAATCGAGCACTGCTTTTTTGCAGCCGGCATACAGGAGCTTTTTGATATCCTCCATGCGCTTTACATTGCCGGCACCGATGACATCCACTTCTGCTTTTGCACAGATCTCTTTGATAATATCCAGTGCCGCATCATGCTCGGAATCCCCTTCGGACATGTCGAATACGATCAGTTCATCGGCATTATGCTCACAGTAATAATCAGCCAGACGTACAGGATCCGTGTCCACGATCGTGGTATCTTTCAGATTCCGCACCGCATGCTCATGATATAAATAAATACAGGGAACAAATTTCTTGATCATCATAATACTTCCTCATACCTTTCGGTTACCTGCCGATTATCGATGGATAAGCAAAAATAATAAGCAGGCACAATTTTCTCTTACAGACTTCCCTTGGTACTTAAGACATCCTTCACCTTCGGATTATAGGAAACAGCCTGATCCAGTGCCTTGGCAAATGCTTTGAACATTGCTTCGATCATGTGATGATGGTTGCCGGGAGACAACATTTTAATGTGCAGATTCATACCTGCGCTGTAGGATACGGCATAGAAAAATTCTTTTACCAGCTCGGTATCCAGCCCGCCGACTTTGGGGACGGTAAATTCACACGCAAAGTTAAGATAAGGTCTGCCGCTTAAGTCAACCGCGCATAACGCAAGTGTCTCATCCATGGGCAGAATAAAGTAACCGTAACGATTGATGCCCTTTTTATCTCCAACCGCTTTTTTGATTGCTTCTCCCAGGACAATGCCGGTATCTTCCACGGTGTGATGTCCGTCTACCTGCAGATCTCCTTTTACTTTACACTCCAGATCAAAAAAACCGTGTCTTGCAAAGCCGTCCAGCATATGATCAAAAAATCCGATACCGGTGCTTAAGTCCGCTTTCCCACTGCCGTCCAGATTCAGAGTAACGGCAATATCGGTCTCTTTGGTAGTACGGGTCACAGATGCTTTTCGTTCCATAATCATCCTCATTTCTGTGTATCACACATTCGTGTCAAATGCAATCAGACACACGCTTTTTACTCTTCAAATCTAACTTTAATACTGTTTGCATGTGCGGTCAAGCCTTCGCTTTTTGCAAACGTCTCAATCTGGTTATGTACTTTTTCCAGAGCCTGTCTGGAATAAGAGATAATGCTGGTCTTCTTGATAAAATCATCCACATTGACCGGGGAGAAAAATCTGGCGGTACCGTTGGTGGGCAGGATGTGATTCGGTCCCGCAAAATAGTCACCCAAAGGCTCGGAAGCATACTCTCCGAGGAAAATAGCACCTGCATTACGAATCTTTGTCATGGTATCAAAAGGATTCTTCGTAATGATCTCTAAGTGCTCGGAGGCAATCGCATTGGCGGCGTCCACGGCATCCTCCATGTTGTCAGCTAACAGGATATATCCGTAATTGTCCAGAGATTTCTGAATGATGGGAGCACGTTCCAATACTTTTACGAATCCGTCCACTTCTGCGGATACTTTTTCGGCCAGTTCTTTTGAGGTAGTGATCAGGATGGCGCTTGCCAGCTCATCATGCTCTGCCTGGGATAACAGATCTGCGGCAACATATCTCGGGGTTGCGGTCTCGTCCGCAAGTACCAGAATTTCACTGGGACCTGCAATGGAATCAATGCTTACATAGCCGTATACCGCTTTTTTGGCAAGCGCAACGAAGATGTTGCCGGGGCCTGTGATCTTATCTACTTTAGGTACAGATTCGGTTCCGAATGCCATGGCTGCAATTGCCTGTGCACCACCTGCTTTATATATCGTATCCACCCCGGCAATGTCAGCTGCAACAAGGGTGCCGGGATTTACTTTACCGTCTTTTCCGGGAGGTGTCGTCATAATGATCTCATCCACGCCGGCTACCTTGGCGGGGATTACATTCATCAATACGCTGGAAGGATAAGCGGCTTTACCGCCGGGGACATAGACACCGGCTCTTTCGATTGCGGTAATTTTCATGCCGAGAATCGTGCCGTCCGGCTTTGCGTCAAACCAACTGTTGCGCAGCTGCTTTCTGTGGAAATCGCGGATATTCTCCGCAGACTGACGGATGACGTCTATCAGATTTGCATCCATCTGTGCGTAAGCTTCGGCAATCTCTTCTTTCGTAACGCGAATATTTTCCGCAGTTAAAGCAAACTTATCAAACTGCAGTGTATAATCAAACAATGCCTGATCACCCTCTGCACGCACCTTTTCAATGATCTGATTCACAGTGCTCTCATACTGGGAATAATTATTCGGGCTTCTCTTTAAAAGGTCGTTCAAAATACTCTGTTTTGATTCCTTATCCAATGCTACGATTCTCATAACTGTATGCTCCTTTTCGGATAATATGGTATATTCTACTGCACTTCCAATTGCTTCCGGATGGCACCCACAAGCTTACGGATGCGGTCTGCTTCCATCTGCATGCTGACCGGATTGACGATCATGCGTGCGGACAGCGGACATACCTCTTCGAGGACTTCCAGGCCGTTCTCTCTCAGTGTGGATCCCGTCTCTACAATATCTACGATTACATCAGACAGTTCCACTAACGGTCCCAATTCGACGGAGCCGTTCAGTTTGATGATATCAACCGTCTGGTGCTTTTTATTGTAAAAATACTCTCTGGCAATATTGGGGTATTTGCTGGCAACACGGATTCTTTCATGATGCTTTAACAGTTCTCTGGCCAAAGCCGGTCCGCAGACACACATTCTGCATTTGCCGAAACCCAGATCCAGTACTTCATAGACATTCCTGTTTTCCTCTAAGATCGTATCCTTGCCGACCACACCGATATCAGCGGCGCCGTATTCCACATAGGTCGGTACATCCGGCCCTTTTGCCAGAAAAAAACGAAGTTTATATTCTTCATTGACAAAGATCAGTTTTCTGGTGTCCTTATCTTTCATTTCTTCGCAGGTGATGCCGATTTTCTCGAAAAGTTCCAGCGCCTTTTTGGCCAGTCTGCCTTTTCCCAGGGCAAACGTAAGGTATCTGTCTTCACTCATGACTGATCTGCCTCCTTGTTCTTGGTGAGTTCGGGAGAAAGTACGGCAGGAATGCCTTCCTTCCGCAAAGCCTGCGCTTTTGCAAGCTGATTGAGGTAATCTTTTTCATCCCCCTCACGATAATACAACACTTTTGCAGAAGCAGGAATATCAATCGTGACCTTCTGACGGGATAAGGCTTCCAACAAATCATCGATTACAATGACAAAACCGATGGCGGGGGCGTCCTTGCCGAACTGATGCAGCAGATGATCATAACGACCGCCTTTCACCACGGCGTCACCGATACCATAGGTGTATGCCTTGAATACTACTCCTGTATAATACTGATATTTGCTCAGCATCCCGAGGTCAAAGGAGATATATTGCGCCATACCGTACTGAGTCAGGCGTTCCTTAAGCTTTTCCAGTCTTGCAATCGCATTCAGGGATCTTTCGTTCTTCACCAGTTTCTTAGCGTCTTCCAAAGACTCCACATTCTCGAACATATCTGCCAGTTTTAACAAAATATCATGGTACGGAGCCGGAATCTGTTTCTGTTCCAACAGCTCCTGCGCAGCGAAGATATTCTTGCCGGAGATACAGGATCTGAGTTCTTTTTCCGTATTCTCATTCAGCCCTGCCTCTTCGCAGAGACCGCGGAAATAATCCACCTCTCCGATCGTGACCTGGAATCTGGTCAGACCGGCACTCTTGAGAGACTCGATTACCATACTGATGACTTCGGCATCTGCTTCCACGGAAGCATCCCCAATCAGTTCCGCTCCCATCTGTGTTACTTCCTTTAACTTTCCCTGCAGATTCGAAGTATTGGTAAAGGTATTGCCGTTATAGCTGAAACGTAACGGCACATTTTCCTCACAAAAATACTTTGCCGCACAGCGGGCAATGGACGGTGTAAAGTCCGGACGCAGCACGAGAGTATTTCCTTCTTTATCAAAAAACTTATATAATTCTTTGCTGGGTGTGGTACCGATTTCTTTAGAAAACACATCAAAAAATTCAATCGAAGGTGTCTGAATATCTTCATAGCCAAAACAATGAATTGCCTTTTGCAGTTTCTGCTCTACGGCCAGTTTTCTTGCATATTCTTTGCCGTAAATGTCACGGACACCTTCCGGTGTATGTAAAAGTCTGTTGTTCATTATGATAACCATGCCTTTCCGCAAACTAGTTTCGTGACCACTTTAATATATTAACGTGCTACTATGGTAGTATGTGAAACTATTTGTAGTATACTAGGTGACATCTCTGCTGTCAAGCAATTATTCCTCTCTGTCTTCGAGATCTTTTTGCAAAATATCCAGATAAGGAACCAAAATTCCCTGATGCTTCGGGAGAATATATTCCGGATTCAACTCTTCAAAGCGAAAACTTTTCCGTCCGCCGTCCTGTGCCCTGTTCCAGAAAAACATAAGCATTTCATAGGGAAGATAATATAACAGATCTTTGTGACTGTAAAAGATCAGAAAAAAGGCAATTCCTTTCTGCTTTTCGAACTGGCGCATAAATTCTACCTGATGCGGATGAATATTTTGCAGGGAAAAGGTATCCACGGCGCATTCCTTGGCATCAAAGCATACGGGGATCCCCTGTACGACGCCGATATAGTCTACGGTACTTTTCTGTTCAAAAAACGCAAGGGTGATCTGCCTGCTTTCTTTATCCATTTTAATTGGAGTGATCGGTGTTGGAATCTTCTGGATCACTGCCAGACCGGCTTCCGCATATTTTTCATTGGTACGGTTGACCATGTCTTCGAGGGTTGATCCGCGAAGTCCTCTCGTATTCCAGGTTGCCATATTACTTGAATTTCCTTTCTAACAGGCGCTGTCCGGTGCAAGATGCAGTGCCTGTAAGATTGTATCAAATTTCGTAGGAAGCGGTGCCGTAAATGTCTTGCCGCTTACTTTTGCAAGGGCTCCCTCTTCCTCTGCCGGAAAACATACCCTGCCGGCATGCAGAAGCTGATGATGCAATGCATACTTTGTCTGCATCTGACGATTCAATTTTTCATCACCGTATTTGGTATCGCCGATGAGAGGATGCCCCGTACTTGCCAGGTGCGCACGGATCTGGTGCGTCTTGCCGGTTACCAGTTCCACACAAACATACGTGTACTCTCCTGCAACAGCTAACGGGGTGTAAACGGTACAGATATAGGAAGCTTCTTCCAGATTTCCCGGCTTTTCCTGAAAGACCCGAACGGTATTGGTCTGTTCATCTTTGGATAAATAGCCTTCCAGGGTGCTTTCGTTCAGAATTTTTCCTTTGCAGACGGTCTGGTAATATTTTTTGACGGAACGGTCTTTGATAATGCGTCCGAGTGCCTGGGAACCTGCCAAAGTCTTTCCGCACAATACGATTCCGCTGGTATTGCGGTCCAGCCGGTTACACACGGACGGACGAAACGTGGCAAGCTCCTCTTCCTTCATAGCTTTCGTTGCAAGCAGATGTCCGATCAGCCACTCATTCAGAGAAATATCTTCTGGTTTTGCTTTTTGAGAAAGAACCCCTGCCGGCTTATTCAATAAGAGAATATCATCATCTTCATAAATGATACCGATATCTTTTAATGTGTCATAAGCCTTTCGATACATGGAAGTATCTTCCGTACTCTGTTGTCCGCACAGCTTTACAAAGGTTTCATCGGAGAAAAAGCATTTTACTTCATCTCCCTGCTGTAAGAGCTCTTTTCCTTCTGCTTTTTTGCCGTTCAATATGATGTTTTTCTTGCGAAGCATCTTGTATAAAAAACTGCTTCCGGCATTCGGTAATGCCTTTTTCAGGTATTTGTCCAATCGTTGTCCTGCCTGATTTTTTCCGATGGTAAGGATTTGCATAGAAGCCTGCCTTTCTTAAAAATTGCAAGCTTTGTAAAGGTGGGCGCAAAGCTGCTGATTTTTCATTTTATTGCCCCGGTATTACAAAGCTACAAAGCCACGCTCTTCAGCGTCTGGCAGATTCCGGCGGTGAGCTGCTGCTGCGAGGGAAGTTCTTTTAACTGCTCACATCTGCTCAGATATTTATCAAGATCCGTAAATATTTTAACGGATACCTCTCTGTAATTATCTTTTTTCAGAACATCCTGAATATGTTTGTAAAATGCCTGCTCGGCGAATTTTGGATCCGCAGTGTATCCGCAGACGGTATTGCCACAGACGGTCAGATGATGAATGCAGAAATTTTTCTCGTAAGAGGTGAACACCATATCATAGAGTCCTGTGAGATCTTCGGTATGCGCCGCAATCTTGTCGGCAGCTTTCGGATTACATCCCTGGAAGCGCAAAAACATAATCATTTCTACCAGACTTTTGCAGGCGGGAAGACATCCGAGCACCGCTACGATCGTGAGAAGATTTTCTCTGCTTCCGGTGCTTATCCAGCCGGCGATAAATAATGACAAAGAGATCAAAAAATAAAGTACGGTACGAAGAATTTCATATTTTTTCTGGGTCTGCAGATAATTTTTGGCTCCTTTATAGGAATCTGTCGTAAACATTCTTTTGCATTGCATGGATCAGTTACTCCTTTGGTCTGTTTTGTAAGGTAGATAATGCTGCGATTTCTTCTTCTGTGAGCGTTCGGTATTCACCGCGGCTCAATGTCCTATCTAATATGATTGGTCCAAACTGTACTCTTTCAAGCTCCAGTACGTGATTATCGATTGCCTGCAGCATTCGCTTTACCTGGTGAAATCTGCCTTCGTGAATGGTAAGGAGAAGTCCGCCGTTTTCTGTCAGCGTTGCTTTTGCCGGTGCCGTCGGCTTATCGTCACCGATATCCAGACCGTTTTCCAGTCTGTGGATATCTTCTGCGGACAGTTCCTTTTCCGGTATCACCAGATAGGTTTTATCCACATGCTTTTTGGGGGAAAGAAGTTCATGCGCCAATGCGCCGTCATTCGTGATCAGGAGAAGTCCTGTCGTATCTTTGTCCAGACGTCCTACCGGGAAAATATCTTTTGGCGCATCTCCCGGCAGGAGACTGATCACTGTCGGTGCAGTATTATCGTTCGTTGCAGACACCACACCTTTGGGTTTGTTCAGCATGTAATAGACATATTTCCGGTAGGTCAGCTCTTTTCCCTGAAACGTGATCGTATCTGTCGCTTCATTAATTTTTTCTTCCGGTTTCTTGACGGTCTGTCCGTTCACGGTCACTTGACCTTTCCGGATATACTCTTTGACCTGGCTTCTGGTGCCGATTCTGTTGTCACATAAAAATTTGTCCAAACGCATAGAAAAACACTTTCTGAGACTTAAAATAATCTCTCCGGCATATAGTGATACAAACTCTTTGGAGTGCCGGAGATGAAAAAAATAATTGCTGTTGCCTTCTTTTTATTACTGACGGCGTGCATCTTGACGCATTCCGCATGGAGCCTTGCTTATGCGGCATTGGGACTTCAGCTTTGGTACGAAAGAATGGTGCCGGTCCTTCTCCCCTTTATGATTTTATCGGGCACCTTGATCCGTATGGGGCTGGTACCCGTTCTGCTGCGTCCGGTTCGTCCTCTTTTTGAAAAAGCGTTGGGGCTGTCCGAACAGGCTGTTTATGTCATTTTGATGGGCTTTTTATGCGGCTTTCCCATGGGTGCAAAAACCATTGCCGATTTTCGTCTAAGAGAAGAACTGTCTGTATCGGAAGGACAATATCTGTTAGCTTTTTGCAACAATCTGGGACCGGTTTATTTTGTTGGATTTGTCCTGCCGCTGTTGCACAGATCTCTGTTACTGCCCTATCTGACCGGTATGTATGGAATTCCGCTCCTATACGGATTTTTCCTGAGACATACTGTTTGTCGGAAGCAGTTACGGCGTTGTCATACAACATTTCATTCTGCAGCCCATTGTCCTAATGCCATGCTATTTTCTACCGCATCAGTTTATACTTCTCAGAACAGTACGGCATCGCCTGGCATGCCCTTGCCGGATGCTCTGGATGATGCCGTCAATGCTGCAGGCAGAAATATCTTACAACTGGGCGGATACATGATCTTTTTTAATTTGCTGAATCTTCTGCCAAGACTGTTCCTGCCGGACGCCTACAGATATGCTCCGTTGTTAGAGATCAGCGGTGGCTTAAAGCTCCTCGGAGACCGTTATCCGTTATATGCCCTGTTACTCTTACCGGCCGGCGGACTCTGTTGTATTGCGCAGACCGGAAGCTGTATCCGGAACACGGGATTATCCCTGAAAAAATACATCCTGGATAAATTGATTCTAACAATGTTGACCGCAATTTACTATTTCGGTTGGTCTCTGTTAGCACCAAATACCTTTTTACTGTAACTTTAATTTTTTACAGTACTTTTGTGAAGTAAGGATATTGACATTTTTTAACGATACGATTTTCGTCATACTTTTGGGCTTTATGGCTTTTTCGTTTTATGACGTATGTCTGTTCTGCGTCGTCTGCGCCTCTTATGTCTGCTAACCTGTATCTGATATAGTAAAATGACGATCAAAAGCAATATTACTAGAACTGCGCAGATAGTAAGGAAAATAACGAAAGTGTTCGTATCCTTTTTCCCCGGCTGCGCAATCTGGGCATTCCCTGCCGCATCAGCCATCGTGATCACGGAAGACGCTTCCTTCGCAGCTTCCTGTGTAGCCGCAGCGGCATTTGCAGCTTCTGCTTCCAGGCTTGCTTTCCTTGCCTCTTCCGCTTCTTTTTCAAAATCCGGGAATGCCTTGTCAAAAGTCACGGGGGAGCTCTCCGTAAAAAGATCTGCCTGATTATAGCCTCTGACTGTGATCACCGGCTGCTCTCCCCTGGTGAAAGTCAGGGTAAAACGGAAGGTATCCGGATAAGTTGCGACCATAATATCCAGATCCGGCCAGGGAAATAATTCAGAGTAGGTCTTTCCCCCATCGGTACTGTAATCATAATACATCATGGGACAGTCGTAATCTGTTGCCGTGACCTCCAAAGTCACTTTTCCTGTCTCATAGTCAGCATTTTGCAGCGTCAAGAGGCAGACATCCGGCTCTGTCTGATCCCGTATGGTAGCCGGAAGAATAGATTGCAGGGATACTTCCGGAAGATTACTTACATCAGCTGTGTAGTCCACACCGAGTGCCGTACTGGACAACCCAAAATATTTTGCTACAGACAGTGCATCTTCTCTTCCGAAGTTCTTCCAGTCCTCCTGCGTCTGACAATACGGAAGGTCTCGGCTTTCATCTACATGGCAATGCTCGATGATCGCGGAAGGAATGGATCTGGAAGTACATTCTCTGATAATACCGTAATAATCATCCCCGTTATTTTTGAGCTTTGTCTTTACCCCACGCAAAAACAGCCCCATATCCTTCATCTGCTGCATTTGCACGGAACCGAACTGATATCCGTAAGCATTATAGGGCTGCACGGAAGAAATCCATACCTCGGAGCCAAACAGATTATGATCCACGGAGGCATTATAATGAATGCTGAACAGGAAATCCGCATTCCGGTCCGCAGCATACTGTGCGCGGTCAGCCAGGGACATTGTTACATCCTCCGTATGCGTAAGATATACATCCACATTATCATATTTTATTAATTCTTCATACATTGCCATGGCGGTTACCATGGTCATTTCTTTTTCTTTCGCGGGACCTTCCAGGGTGCCTTCATTGTCGCCGCCATGTCCGGGATCAATAACGATAGTGATCCTCTCCCCCGTCTCCTGTGCTCTGGAAGCTGCCTGCACAGCAATCGGCTGTACAAAAAAACAGACTGCAGCAAGACTGACCGCACAGATCATTGTCCTGACTAACAGTCCTTTTTGCATTTTATATCCATTCATGTTCTCTGATTCCTTATGAAACTTATCTAAAATAACGTTTCTTTTGAAAAAACCAGCTTTCAGCAGAAAACTGGTTTTCTAGGTTTTTACATTACATTCAGATTGTCGCCGTCTTCGGCGGTTCCTTCGACGGGCGCAAGCTCCTCGTCCACAGGATGAAGTTCACTGCGGTTAGACTGGATGATATCCCGATACTGGTTCAGATTACCGATCAAAGCATTATAATCAGCACTGGCCTGTCTGGAAGAAGCATCTATAATATTCTCAAGATGTGCCAGCATATCATCCATATATTGCATGGCGGCACCTTTTACATTATTGGCTTCAATGGTTGCGTTATCCAGAATTTCCTGTGCCTGTTTGCTTGCCATGGTAACGACTTCATTTGCCTGTGCGTAAGCCTGCTGCATGATTTCATGTTCGCTGATCAGCTCATTGGTCTGTGCGGTTGCTTTATCGATCAGATCCTGCGCTTTTTCTTTGGCATCATTGATAATGGCTTCTTTATTGCTGATGATCTTCTGATAGCGCTTGATCTCGTCAGGAGTCTTCATGCGCAGTTCACGCAGCAATTCGTCAATCTCTTCTTTATTGACAATAATCTCCGTACTGGACATGAATTTCGGCTTACAACCATCGATATATTCTTCAATTTCATCAATTAACTGTTCGATTCTGCTGCTCATGAAACTCTCCTTATTTACACATTACTGTTGTCTGAAAGCTTTTTCTGACGATACTTTTCATAGATCAGATCCGCCACAAAACCCGGAACACAGGGGGTAATATCTCCGTTAAAACTTGCAATCTGCTTGATCGCGGAAGAACTTAAATATGCGTATTCTAAGCTGGTCGTTAAAAATATCGTGTCAATTTTTCCGTGGGAAAGCATCCGGTTGGTCTGTGCCATCTGCAATTCGTATTCAAAATCCGTAATGGCACGCAGCCCACGGACGATCACATGCAGATCTTTTTCCCGTGCATAGTCTACAAGAAGTCCGCTGAAGCTGTCGATTTGTACATTCGGTAGGTCTTTGGTGGCTTCTTCTAGTATCTTAACACGTTCCTCTACAGAAAACAACGGTGTCTTTTCTTTATTATTCAAAACACTGACGATTAAAACATCAAATATCTCAGATGCTCTCCGGATGATATCCATATGACCGTTGGTAACGGGATCAAAACTTCCTGTGTAAACCGCTCTTTTCATACTAAACTCCATTCTGCAGGCACTTTTCCGGTGGTTTTTAAGCACAATGCGAATTGCAGACTTTGCAAACAATTATTTTTTTCTAAGAAATACATGTTTATTGGTTTTATACTTTTTCTCGCGTATTACCTCAAACCCAAGCTCTTCCACATAAGAAAAATCCGTATGCAGAGAAGCTTCCACTAAGATCAGGGTCTCCTCCGAGACATATTTTGCGAAGCGTAACTGCTCCAATACTCTGCGCTCCTGCTCCTGATCATAAGGCGGATCCATAAAAATCACATCTACATGTTTTTCATAGATGCCTGTAAGACCGGCGCAGGCATCCTGTTTTAATACGATCGCACGATCTTTCATTTTGGTAAATGTCAGATTATCCTCAATACACGCCAGTGCTTTTGGTGCATTTTCAATAAAATAAGCTTTTCTGGCACCGCGGCTGAGTGCTTCAATGCCGATACCGCCGCTTCCGCTGAAAATATCCACGAATACACAATCCGGAATATAAGTCTGCAGCATATTAAAAAGTGTCTCTTTGATACGGTCGGTCGTCGGTCTGGTATCCATACCTTCCGGTGTTTTTAGCGGCAGACTTCTTGCCGTTCCTGCAATGACTCTCATATTATTTTTCTCCCTCAGACTCTGACTTTGGTTCCCTTGCTGTCACGTTTTCCTAATTTCAAATTATTCAGGACAAGTTCTTTTCCCTTGTATGCAATCGTTGTTTCAACTGCATTTTTTGTATAGTAAACGTTTTCGACCTGATCTCCTTCGGCAAGTTTCATGCCGCGGACACCGATGGCACCTTTCTTTTTCTCAGGAATTTCCTCCACAGCAAAACGAAGGAAAAATCCGTTCTTTGTCTGCAATACAATATTGCGCTGATCCGTCAGGGCAGCCACACTGACTACACTGTCTCCTTCAGCAAGCTTCGTGGCAGCCACGGTACGCTTACTGACATCAAATTCTCCACCGTCTACAACCTTTAACATAGACTGTGCAGTTGCAAAGATGACCTGACACAGATTCAGTTCTTTCTGACTGGTGATATAGACAATCTCTTCCGTCTGCTGACTGAAGTTGCTTACATTGTCGATCGGAATTCCTTTATCACGGAATTTTCCGTAAGGAAGATCCAGTACTTTGATCGTATGCATCTGTCCGGTATTGGTAAACAGACAGATTCTCCCTGTGTTTTTACAGATAAAGACATATTTATTCTCTGCATCCGCAGCCTCTTTATTCCGTTCATAGACAGAGACATCGATGGTTTTGGCATATCCAAAACGATCCATCAGAAATACGACATCCGTCTCTTCCAGTTCTTTTTCTTTATAAACTGCTTCCTGACCGTTTTCAATTACGGTTTTTCTCGGATGACTGTATGCTTTTTTGAATCCGTCAAGTTCATTCATGATCACTTGCGCCATGGAATCACGCCTGTCCAGAATATCTTCGTAACGATAGATATTTGCCATGGTTTCTTCATGCTCATTGATCAAAGCTTCCAGTTCCAGACCGATCAACTTATACAGGCGCATTTCCAGGATCGCATTTGCCTGCTTTTCGGTGAACATCAGCTGCGTGGCCATGATCTTGGATTCTTTGGATTTGAATTTAATACCATCTGTCTTGCCTTCTACCAGACAAGCCTTTGCCATGGCACGGTCTTTTGAACCACGCAGGATCTCAATGACCAGATCAATGACATTGCAGGCCTTGATCAGACCTTCCTGAATTTCCTTGCGTTCCAGCTCTTTTGCCAGCAGATTCGTGTATTTTCTGGTGGCTACTTCAAACTGAAAATCAACGTTTGCCTTAATGATCTGCTTTAACCCCATCGTCTCGGGTCTGCCGTCCGCAATCGCCAGCATATTGACACCGAAGGTATCTTCCAGACGGGTTTTTTTGTAAAGCATATTAACAAAATTCTCAGGATCGGCATCTTTGCGCAGCTCAATGACAATACGGATTCCTTCTTTGGATGACTGGTTCGAAATATCTACGATATCCTGCGTCTTCTTAGTCTCGGACAATGCTGCCACATCAGATAAAAATTTTGCGATGTTGGCACCGATCATCGTATAAGGGATCTCTGTAATCACTACATTGGTTTTGCCGGCTTTTCCTTTTTGGAATTCTACTTTACCGCGCAGTTTGATCTTGCCTATGCCGGTCTCATAGATTTCGGCCAGTTCGTCCTTATTGATCACGATTCCACCGGTCGGGAAATCCGGTCCCTTCAGATAACGCATCAATTCTTTGGTAGTGATGTCATTATTCAGCATATATGCTTTTACAGCATCGATTACTTCTCCGAGATTGTGTGGCGGAATACTGGTCGCCATACCGACGGCGATACCTTCCGAACCGTTTACCAACAAATTTGGGATTTTTACCGGCAGTACCGTAGGCTCTTTTTCCGTCTCATCAAAGTTTGGTACAAAATCCACGACATCCTTATCCAGATCGGCAAGAAAAGCTTCCTGTGTTACTTTTTGAAGTCTGGCCTCCGTATAACGCATGGCAGCGGCACCGTCTCCTTCGATATTGCCGAAGTTACCATGACCGTCAATTAAGGGCATTCCCTTTTTAAAATCCTGACTCATGACAACCAGGGCTTCATAGATCGAACTGTCGCCGTGCGGATGGTATTTACCCATGGTATCACCTACGATACGGGCACTTTTACGGTAAGGTCTGTCGTAACGAATGCCCAATTCATACATATCGTAGAGGGTTCTTCTCTGTACCGGTTTCAAACCGTCTCTGACATCCGGAAGTGCTCTTGCGATAATAACACTCATCGCATAGTCAATAAATGACTTTTGCATTTCCTCAGAGTATTCTGTTTTTATGATTCTGCTGTCGTCCATTCGGATCCTCGTCTTTCTGACTTAAAATTATGCGGCAAGTACAATTCTTACGGACTGCTCGTCCGCTGCCTGCCATTTCACAAATTTTTATTTCCTCTTTATGCTTTACATTTTATTTCACCTACTCTTAGACATCCAGTTCCGCATCGGTAGCATGATCATAGATAAATGCCCGTCTCGGCGGCACATCCGTCCCCATGAGCAGTTCGGTCATTTCAGAAGCCATACGCGCATCTTCGATTTCCACCAGCTTTAGCAGTCGGCGTTCCGGATCCAGCGTGGTCTCCCACAGCTGCTCTGCATCCATTTCACCCAGACCTTTATATCGCTGTAAGGTAAACGAACCCTTATGTGTCTTACGGTACTTTTCCAGCGCCTTATCGTCATAGAGATATTTTTCTTCTCCCTTGGAAGGCATTGCCTTATACAAAGGAGGCATTGCTATGTACACATGACCTTCAAAAATCAGATCCGGCATAAAACGATAAAATAGAGTAAGCAGCAATGTGGAGATATGTGCACCGTCCACATCGGCATCGGCCATGATGATAATTTTGTCATAGCGAAGCTTACTGATGTCAAAATCATTGCCGTAACCTTCGGAGAATCCGCATCCGAAGGCATTAATCATAGTCTTGATCTCCGCGTTTGCCAGTACCTTATCAATGCTGGCCTTTTCCACGTTCAGAATCTTACCGCGGATTGGCAGGATTGCTTGATACATACGGTTTCTCGCCGTCTTTGCACTGCCGCCCGCAGAGTCACCCTCTACGATAAAGATTTCGCACTTAGAAGGATCTCTGGATTCACAGTTAGCCAGTTTTCCGTTGGAATCAAAAGAGAACTTTTGCTTTGTCAGCATATTGGTCTTTGCTTTTTCTTCTGTTTTCCGGATTTTGGCTGCTTTTTCGGCACAGCCGATGATATTTTTCAAAGTCTCCAGATTACGGTCAAAAAACCTGACGATTTCTTCACCTGTCACCTTGGCAACTGCTTTGGCTGCATCCTGGTTATCAAGCTTTGTCTTCGTCTGACCTTCAAATCTCGGATCCGGATGCTTGATGGATACCACTGCCGTCATACCGTTTCGGACATCCGCACCGGTAAAGTTGGCATCTTTCTCTTTCAGGATGTTTAACTCTCTTGCATAGTTGTTAATCACATTTGTAAACTGTGTCTTAAATCCGGTAAGGTGTGTACCGCCTTCGGAATTATAAATGTTATTACAGAAACCCAGTACGTTTTCATGGAATTCATTTACATACTGAAATGCAACTTCAACGGAAATGCCTTCGCTTTCCCCGGAAAAATAAATCACATCATGAACGGTCTCTTTTGAGCGGTTCATGTCCTTGATAAAGCCAATAATGCCTTCCGGTTCATGGAAAGTCACTTTTTCCGGCGCTTCTTTTCTCTTATCTTCAAAGATAATCGTAAGCTTCGGATTCAGGTAAGCAGTCTCATGCAGACGGCTTTTGACTTCGTCTTCTTTGAAACGTGTCTTGTCAAAAATGGTATCATCCGGCAAAAAATTGATGGTAGTACCGGTTTCCTTTGTCTTACCGACCACAGGAAGCAGTCCGTCCACCAGATCCATAACGGGAATGCCTTTTTCATAATGGTCTTCATAAATACATCCGTCACTTTTGACTCTGACAGTCAGTCTCGTAGAGAGGGCGTTCACAACGGAAGAGCCCACACCATGCAGACCGCCGCTGGTCTTATAAGCAGAATTGTCAAATTTACCACCGGCATGCAGCGTTGTGAATACCAGACGTTCCGCACTGATTCCCTTGGCGTGCATTCCTACCGGAATACCACGTCCGTTATCTTCTACGGTTGCGGATCCATCCGCTTCCAAAGTTACTTTTATCGTATCACAATAACCGGCCAGATGCTCGTCCACCGAGTTGTCTACAATCTCATAAATCAGATGGTTCAATCCCTTGGTGGTAACACTGCCGATATACATTCCGGGTCTCTTCCTTACCGCTTCCAGTCCTTCCAGAACGGTAATACTGGAGGCGTCATAATTATTGTCTTTTGCCATGAAATGGAACTCCTTATCAATACATTATTGTCTTAAGTATATCATAGATTTTGTGTTTGTGAAAGCAAAAAAATACAAGGGATTGCGTGAGGATATGCTGTGGGGAACTTGCAGATAGATCTTGAAAGTTGGCTAAATGGCAAGTTAGTGAAATAAATTTTTGCAAAGGGACGGACTCCCGGAACGGACAGAATGCCTTCTGGCAGCTGT
>CAKRRS010000031.1 GCA_934394665.1 uncultured Acetatifactor sp.
TGGTCTTTGTTTTCTTTGGTTCGGAATAGTGTGGTGCTGGCGGTCTATCTCTTGTTTTCGGTTGCTTGCTTCTTTACCGTACATGAGCATTATCTCCGGGGATGCAGCAGCAGATCACAAGCGGATACCGAAAAGGTTTCTGCACTCAAAGTACCGGAAAAGCCCCTGCCGCCTTCCTCGATCCTCACGCTCTCTGCAGATGCAGAAATTGAAACGCCTGCGTCCATTGAAGATACCAACTGGCATGAGCTGCAGAATGCTTTCCGGACAAAAAAATCCTTACCGGAACTCTTGGCGGTATTGAAAAACTAGAAACCGGCGGAACGATTGCGATTGTCTATTATAAAGAGCAGCGCATTGTGATTCCCTTGTCGGAAATGATGATAAACCTAAAAGAAGATGCCTCTTCAGACTACGGTGACATCATTAACCGCCAGAATAAGATTCTCGGCAATATGCTTGGATCCGAAATTGATTTTCTCATTAAAGGAATTGACAATAAAACCAGGTCCGTTGCTGCCAGCAGAAAAGATGCCATGCTTAAGAAACGGCAGATCTTCTATCTTCCTGATGCCAACGGAGTATCCCGGGTCTGCGAAGGCCGTATCGTGCAAGCAAGAGTCCTTGCGGTCGCAGAAAAGACCGCGCATGTGGAGATCTTCGGTGTCGAATATTCGATTCCTGCAAGAGACCTCTCCTACGACTGGATGGGAGACGCCACGGATAGCTACCATATAGGGGACCAGATCCTTGTCCGCATCACACATGTTTCTGTTACTTCCGTATCAGACATTACTGTAAAAGCAGATGTAAAGAGCGTTATCGGAAATGCCAGTGCTGAGAATCTTAAGAAATGTAAAGTCCAGGGAAAATATATCGGTACAGTTACGGATATTCACAAAGGTACTGTCTTTATCCGTTTAAGTATCGGAGTCAATGCTGTCGCTCATAGCTGCTATGATTCCAGGCTTCCCGGAAAGAAAGACGAAGTAAGCTTTGTAGTCACCCGGATTGATTCGGAACGAAATGTAGCGGTTGGGCTGATTTCAAGAATCGTGAAACAAAATATTTGAGAGCCTTATCGAATCTCTCTTACGTAAACGCTCCATAGCGTTTACAATCTTACCGCTTTGATCCCAGTATTATCTAAATTATATAAATCCCTGTCTCCTTAATAGGAAACAGGGATTTATATAGTATTTTTCTCTAACAAATAAAGTATTTATTTGTCATATACAGGAAACTATTAATTAAAGGAAAAGAGCATTGGGGGTTACAATCGAGATAATAAATCCCCTATAGTTCCCATTTTCAATCTTATCACTCAACATCTCAATATTTGAGCGTTCTCATTATGGTTTCAAATTCTAATTCCTCATTTTCATCCAACAGTTGTGCGCAAAACAAAACTTCATTCTTAGAAAATCCAAAATACCATATTTCATCCTTTGGAGGAGTTGCTCCATTTTCGACCTCTGCAGCACTTAATTCCCATGCAACTATAAGTTTTTGAATTTTTTCTTCTTTCCTACCTAATTGTAACTCACTACTGCTCTTTAGTTCTGCATGCTGACCTAAATATACTTGCACAAATTTATCTGCTGTTGTTTCCCGATCAATCCATGATGATTCTGCAAATTTTGAAATTTCCACATCTGCTATTTCCTGATCTTGATATAATAATATGAAATTGGCATAATCATCTCTAATATCAATTCCATTTATTGTCCAACCATCATCCGGTGTCCATGATGCAATATTATTAATTGGCTCTGTTTTACTTTTACAGCTTACTAAGCTCAAACATAAAATTGCAATAACGAAGATCAGTTTTTGTTTATATCTATTCTTCATAACTTAGCAGTACAGCCTCCTGTTATTTGGGATATCTTTAATATTCCTTTTTCCGTTACATGCTTTTCCCAGTCATTTTCTGTCAATATCTCTAGCGGTAATAATCTCTGTGGACCGTTTTCATCCTCTTCATATCCCCAGGAGTATCCGCCCAGAAATTTCAGTTTATTGCTATTCATGCGGGAGGGCAGATCTACTAGATAGGTATAAGCTGTCCATTTCAAATGTCTACACCCAGCCAAATTACAACAGGGAGCATCAAATATTTCTGCCGGATAACCATACGCAAAATATGGATTCCCTTTTTCCAGATTATCATCACTGACATCTATGGAAAGCTCTCTGTTTTCCCCATGATTTTCAATTCTTTCCACGAATTGAATAAATCCACAGGATCTCCGATAACCGGTCGCATTCATATGTTCAAAGTAACCATACATTACCGGATAACCTGTGCAACATATTTTATCTATCGGAAATCCATGAAGGGCATCATAGCCAATTTCCCTGGGATCTGTGCCTTGTTTGTATTCTACTGTAAGCATTTCTTCTATGCCATGGAGTGTAAAAGGAATTGTTACTATGCTCTTCAGCGCGCGATACACTTCTTCATGTGTCATTCTTTCGTTACTATTTTCTGCCAGCAAATCTGCCTCGTCTAATGCTTGTTCCACGGTAAATCCAGTATCTTCCATAATGTTTTTCACATTGACCGCCTGCTTTTCCCTTACATATTCCTTTGCATATTCCTCTACTGCTTCACTCATGATATCATACTCTCCATTCTACTCCTCCACTACAGGCAAGTTCTTTTTCACTTTCTGCACTACCATTTTATCACATTAATCTTTTGATTACACATTTTTCATTTCATTACAATTCACATTGAACATCATTAAAATTATTGAATAAAATTCAATCCCTTGACATATAATTATATTATAATTATAATTTAATTATGAAAGGTATTAGTTTTGAATGGGATGATAATAAAGCAGCCATCAACGAGGCAAAACATCACATCACATTTTCAGAAGCCAGCACTGTATTTTCGGATGAAAATGCCATTTTGTTTGACGATCCCAATCATTCACAAGAGGAAGAAAGGTTTATGATGTTGGGGCTAAGCGATCATGCAAAAATGTTAATTGTATGTCATTGTTATCGCGGTATGGATGATGTTATTCGTATTATCTCTGCCAGAAAAGCAACCAAGAATGAAACAACTCAATACTACAAAATTAACGAAAGGTGGTAAGTCAATGGAAAAAGAATACGATATCGAAAAATTAAATCCCAGAAAAAATCCCTATGCAAAGCGTGTAAAAAAGCAGATTACTATTAACATTGATGGTGATACCATTGATTTCTTCAAGGCAAAATCAGAAAAATGTGGTATTCCCTATCAAACACTAATTAATCTGTATTTGTCAGATTGCAAAGAGCAAAACAGAGAATTGGAATTAAAATGGAACTAGCCCAACATTGTACAAGGATGTCAGCAATGCCGACATTCTTGTTTGTTTATATAGGATAAATTCAAAAATAGGAGAAACGCTGTAAAATCAACGTTTCTCCTACTCTTAAATTGATGCTGGTGGCCGGACTTGAACCGGCACGGGATTGCTCCCGAGGGATTTTAAGTCCCTTGCGTCTGCCTATTCCGCCACACCAGCGGACGCATTGCGTTATACTCTACTGCATGGACTTACGCGCTAAGCACTGTTCCATTAAGCTCATCAACGCAAATGGATGGAGGTGGATTCGAACCACCGAAGCAAATTGCAGCAGATTTACAGTCTGTCCCCTTTGGCCACTCGGGAATCCATCCATGTCAGGCAAAAGTGCCTTAACAATGTGAAATTGTAGCATATGTTCACACAAATTGCAAGATGTTTTTTGTTATTTCTCCATATAATATAAAAAGAAGGGGTACTGTGACAGTTGCATCTGTCCGTAATCTGTGACCTGATAGCCGTTCTGTTCTAATTCTGCAATAGCATCTCCGCCCATGGCATCCGGTGTAAAATACCAGAAGCTGTCAGCTTCAGCCTGTCTATAGTCGCCATTTACAATTTCGTTATCCGGATAGTAATAATACAATACGGTCCAACCCAGATGTTTTACACCATTGGTGACCATTTTGGTATCCTGTGTGGGCGTTCCGATCAGGTCGAGTGTCTTATCGGTCTCTGTCTTCTGCTGTTCGTAGCTGTCATAACATTCCCCGTAGTTTTGGATTCCCATGCCAAACATGATTCCGAGGAATACCACCAGAATCACTCTGCCCAAAAGCTCTAATCCCTTCCAGGATTGCTTTTCCAATAAAGCCAACAGTTCCAGCACTCTGCTGCTGCCGATCACCAGCATTACAATCGCAACCGCACTTAATGGATAGAGATATCTCTGTGCCAGCATCGGTGCCATCACAACACTCAACAGATATGCAAAAACAAGTGTTCCAAGAATCGTGCATGCTCCCACAGCCATCGCATAGGTTTTGTCCGACCAATGTTTCACCGTCGGTTTCCGCAGGCAGACGCGGTTGTTCTCCCCCATGGCAAAAAAGGAGGAATCAGCCACCAGTATAACCAGTAAAAACAGCAACAGCAAAGGAAATACCACGACATTCATTCTCCTGCCGCCCATGACGATTTCCAGACTCTTATCCAGTCCCAGAATCTCCGTCATCCACCAGCCTCTGCTGACATTTTTTAATCCGGCATAGAAGAAATACAGCCAGGGCGCATAACCGATAAAAAACGCGATAATCGCCAGCACGCCTTTGATCCATGCTTTCCCACGATATTTGATCCACACTGCCACACCGGTGAAAAACATCATAATTCCCACAGCCACCAGCGCATAATAATGCGAATATGCCGCGCCCAGTGCCCACAGTACCATACCGACCCAGGTTTTCCTGCTGCCATCGGCAATGATCCGATAAGAACAGTAAAAGCATCCCATGACACATAAGAACGCAAGCGCATACATGCGGACTTCCAGATTGTACTCCAGGCAAGCCTGTCCCAGACCGGAGATCATTACAAAAAATGCAGCCGGAAGCATGCCGAAATGTTTCCGCACAAATGTCAACGCCAGCACAATGCCAATCACAAACGGCACCAGAGATGCCAGATGGAACACCGGCACCGTAAATCCAAACAGTGTTCCGAATAATTTCAGCCAGTAATAATACAGGGGCGGATGGTTGTCCCAATAATATAATACCTGTAAGATACCGGACATGCTTTTTGCGGCTGTATTGGCAGAAAAAGCTTCATCGCCCCACAGCACACGGTCGGACATCATACTGAAGTTCAGACACACTACCAGCACTGTCAAAGCCAGTCCAACGATTGGGGCTATGTACTTACACAGGACATTCCATACGCCGCTGCCCGTGATTTTATTCACGATTCCATGAATTTTTTCATATTTTCCGGCCTTGGTCTCTTCTACGAACAGCGTCGCGATCGCATACGTCAGCATGAGTACAATCTCAAAAACAAGAACCTTTCCGGCATATTCTCCGGATTCCATTACTTTCCGCCAGATCGTATTGCCGTCGTCACTGATCAACGTCAGCAATATCTGAGAGATAAACACCATATAGGTCAGGCAGGACAGATACCGAAGGAACCACTGTCCCTTATTGTTGACCGCATTCCATGTTTCTCTTCCGTTCTTTTTTAAAAGGTATTGCCGCCAGACCACAATGGGTACCAGCGGCAACAGCAGGGTGATGATGATGGTAAACATCTAATATCCTCTCTGTCTTTCGTAATTTGTAACTATTCAGAGCCATGTGGCTACGCCTCTACGTACTTCAAAATCGTAGCGGACGTCTGGGGCAGCTCGATCAGGATCTTGCCTGCCTTGATCTCATATTCCGCGCCTTCCATGCAATAACCGTCATCTCTGGACTGTAAGATCACTTTCATCTTACCGGTCTTGGGCGTACCAATCTCCCACACATGGATTTCCTTGGTGATCGGATGATTATTGTTATTGATCAGAACCGCACACTGACCTTTCCGGTTAAAACGACCATAGGAAATAAAATTATAATCGCTTTCCAACATTTTCAAAGATCCGCTGCGCAGCTCTTCATTTTCACGACGCAGGCGGATAATATCTTTGTGGAAGGATAAAAGTACCTGATCTTCATGCCCCCAGGGATAAGTTCTCCGGTTATCGGGATCCGTGAATCCGCAGACACCTGCCTCGTCGCCGTAATAGATCGTAGGTGCACCCGTCCATGTCATCTGGATCACAACACCTTCCCGGAAGACCGCTTTATTAATACCCTGTTCCGCAGCCTGGGGACCCAGTGTATTGGTACGTCCCACCTTATGGTTTGTTCTCGTCAGAAAACGGGAATGGTCATGGTTGGACAGTTCATTCATTGCCACCTGCCAGCTGGGCATGGAGAAACTGGAGGTATGATGCCGCATAGCACCCCAGAAGCTCTCGGAATTGCCGAGCAGATCCTCCCGGTAGTCATCACTGTGTTTCTCCATACCGGTCAGAAACCAGGTCACGGGCTCCATGAATGCATCGTAGTTCATAACGGTATCCCATTCATTTCCCTGTAACCAGTCTCTGGTGTTGCCGTAATGCTCTGCCAGAATAATGGCTTCCGGATTGGCCTCTTTTACCGCTTTCCGGAATTCCTGCCAGAAATGATGGTTGAACTCCTGGCTATGTCCCAGATCAGCAGCCACATCCAGTCTCCATCCGTCTACATTATAAGGCGGAGATACCCATTTTTTCGCCACATGAAGGACATAGTCCATCAGTTCCTGCGAGCCTTCATAATTCAGCTTCGGCAGGGTATCGTGTCCCCACCAGCCGTCGTAGGAATTATTATAAGGCCATGCCGCCTGATTGTGGAAATCAAAATAATTCCGGTAAGGGCTGTCTGCGCTGACATAAGCGCCTTTCTCATAGCCTTCCGCATTTTCATAAATGCGCTCTTTGTCCATCCATTTATTAAAGGATCCACAGTGGTTGAAGACACCGTCGAGGATGACACGCATGCCTCTGTGATGTGCCTCTGCCACCACCTGTGCAAACAGTTCGTTGCTTGCCTCCAGATTCGCCTTGTTGGTCACACGGTCGATATAGCGGGAAGCAAACCGGTTCTCACGCTGTCCGTCGGGAAGCAGGTCTCCTTCATCACTGACGATTTTCCCAAGATGGGGATCAATATAGTCATAGTCCTGGATATCATACTTATGATTGGATGGGGAGACAAACAGTGGGTTAAAGTAAATGACCTCTACGCCCAGATTCTGCAGGTAGTCCATCTTGTCCAACACACCCTGCAAGTCGCCGCCATAGAACTCGCGGACGTCCATCTGTGCCGGATAACGTCCCCAATCCTCTACACGGTGTACCGGTTCCCCGATGTAACAGTACTCATTGGTAAGCACATCATTGGAAGGATCTCCGTTGCAGAAACGATCCGTATAAATCTGGTACATGACCGCACCCTTTGCCCAGTCCGGTGTATGGAATCCGGGAATAATGATAAAGTCATAATATTCATTGACTTCCTGTACCAGACCTCTCATATCGTAGATGCCTGTGATCCTGCCGGTCTGCACTTCAAAATAATAAGACACCTTCTGATCATCCAGCCGCATGACATAAGCGTAATAGTCAAAGTCATTATTGCTCTCCACACGTACCATGAGGTGTTTCTGACCGCCGCTTACCAGAAAAATTCTGTCCACGTTATTCCTGGCGGTGCGGAAACGGATCGTCACCTCGGAAAAACATGCCGGCTCTTCCGGGATCACATATTCCCCACCGGTATCGGTAAAAAGCGCTCTCCTGTTAAATACGGGTCTCATGGCCGCGATATATTGCTGATTATATTCCGTACGACGTAATAGCTCCAGATCCATAATATCTACCCTTTCTGAGACTAATGTCTTACTATCTATATTATGACACTGCTTCTGTCAAAGTGCTTTGTTGTCTTGTGCGCTCCGGCAGTGTGACATGTCCCAAGCTCAAAAGCTCTATTTATTATACCCTTTTTCCTTACATCTGACAACTGCCCGCCTCTTTATTCAGCGATTTCTAGACAGTAAAAAGGACAGTCTTGGGAGGACTGCCCTTTTTAGAGAAGGTATTTCTTTCTTATGGGGTATAGCAAAAAACTATATAATGTATTGGGGGGGGTTACGAGTATTATAATAGCATGCACTACTATTTTTGACTATTCTCAAAATTCACAAATATTACAAAAACGCATATCTGTTTTTGTCTATTTTTCACAAAATCAGTTTGTACAATACTACCAAATCTCTGATTTTCCTGCGAAAACCTTTTCCGCTCCCGCCCCTTTACGAAAGTTCAGTATTCAAAAAGGAATCTGCTTTCGGCTGAAATAATGCTTCAAACTCTTCTCTGGTGATCTTTTCTTTTTCCAGCAGAAGCTTTGCACAGCTGTGAAGGACATCTTCATGCTGCAAAATAATATCCTTTGCCTTGGTGTAGCAGTCATCAATGATGTTCTTGACTTCTTTGTCGATCTCACCGGAGATCTCCTCGCTGTGTGCCTTGGCATGTGCCAGATCTTTACCGATGAAGACTTCATCATCGTCATCATCATAGCAGATCACACCGATATGGTCTGACATACCGTAACGGGTCACCATACGACGGGCCGTCTTGGTCGCTTTCTTAATATCACTGGAAGCGCCGGTAGTAATATCACCGAAGATGATCTCCTCTGCGATACGGCCGCCCAGGGATACCATGATATCCTCGAGCATACGGCTCTTGGTCGCAAACATCTCATCCTTCTCCGGCAGGGGCATGGTATATCCGGCAGCTCCTACGCCGGTAGGAATGATGGATACGGTATACACCGGTCCCACATCCGGCAATACATGGAACAGGATCGCATGTCCTGCCTCGTGATACGCCGTGATCTTTTTCTCCTTGTCGGAAATGATACGACTCTTTTTCTCTGCACCGATGCCCACTTTGATGAAAGCTCTCTTGATATCCTTCTGTGCGATAAAGGAGCGGTTCTCCTTTGCCGCAATGATTGCCGCCTCGTTCAACAGGTTCTCCAGATCCGCTCCGGTAAAGCCTGCTGTGGTCTGCGCGATCTGCTGCAGATTCACATCGTCTCCGAGGGGCTTGTTCTTCACATGCACTTTCAGAATCTCTTCTCTGCCGCCGATATCCGGGGTACCTACCGCTACCTTACGGTCGAAACGGCCGGGACGCAGGATTGCGGGATCGAGGATATCCACACGGTTCGTTGCCGCCATGACAATGATGCCTTCATTGACGCCGAAACCGTCCATCTCTACCAGCAGCTGGTTCAGTGTCTGCTCACGTTCATCATGACCGCCGCCCATTCCGGTACCACGGCGTCTTGCCACCGCATCGATCTCATCGATAAATACGATACAGGGGGCATTGTGCTTTGCCTCTTCAAACAGGTCACGCACACGGGAAGCACCGACACCGACGAACATCTCGACGAAATCAGAGCCGGAGATACTGAAGAAAGGAACACCGGCTTCTCCTGCCACTGCCTTGGCAAGCAATGTCTTACCGGTTCCGGGAGGACCCTCTAACAGAACGCCCTTCGGAATCCTGGCTCCGACGCCGGTGTATTTTCCCGGCTCTTTCAGAAAATCAACGATCTCCTCAAGTTCCTCTTTCTCTTCCTTCAGACCGGCTACCTGAGCGAATGTGACACTCTTGTCACCCAGAGACATCTTTGCCCGGCTCTTGCCGAAGTTCATCATCTTGCCGTTACCGCCGCCTGCCTGCTGGGCGTTCATCATCATGAACAGGAACACGCCCACTCCCAGTACTACCAGCATAGGCAGCATATAGGTCAGGAACCAGTTCTCTCTCTCAATATCATTGACCACCGGGTCAAATCCATACTCGCGAACCAGTGTCTCCAGTTCCGTGATATCGGTTGCATACAGTTTGTGGTTCACACCGTTTTTCATCTGGATCTCCAGATAACCGGTCGGTGCTTCTCCGTTGGGGTTCACTACAACCTCCGATACATTACCGGCATCCAGATCGGCAATGAATTCTGCTCTGGTGTACTCGTCTTCCCTGTTGTTCAACAGATTCAGCCCGACGATGACCATGACCAGAAGGATAATAAATATAAAATATGAGTTAAATGTTTTGCCGTTTTGTTTCAACTTCACGGGCCTCCTATATCATTAATCGAACTCTACCACACCAATGTAAGGCAGGTTACGATATCTCTGATCATAATCCAGACCATAGCCCACTACAAATTCATCAGGAATGTTGAATCCTGTATAGTCCACATGTACGTCGATCACTCTTCTCTCCGGTTTGTCCAGAAGGGTGCACAGACGTAAGGATGCGGGACCTCTGTCTTTCAGCATCTCCAACAGGTAGCTTAAGGTTCTTCCGCTGTCCACGATATCCTCTACTACGATTACTTCCTTGTCCTTCAGGGATTCATCCAGATCCTTGACGATCTTGACCACACCGCTGGACTTGGTGTCACTGCCATAACTGGATACAGACATGAAGTCCAGAGATACGGGAACGGTGATTCTCTTTGCCAGCTCACACATGAAAAAGCTGCCGCCCTTCAGTACACATACAAGGTGTACCTGCTTGCCCGCATAGTCCTTGCTGATCTGCTCGCCGATCTCCTGTATCCTCTTATCTACTTCCTCTTCTGTCAACAGTACTCTGATATGTTCTGCCATTTTCTTTTGTCCTTCCGCTTCCTACGCGAACTCCTTTCTTATGAATTGTACCTCTAAAATACGTTTTGTATTCTCTGTAACTTTATAATATTCGCTGATACGGTATCCCACGACCCACAATATGTGGTCATCTTCTGCCAGAAGCGGCAGTCTGTCACGCTCTGTGCGTGGGATTTTCTGATCGACCAGGAAACTTTTGAGTGACTTGTGAAGCATTCCGCCCCTGCCGTCGGCAATGCTCAGATAGTCTCCCGTCTGCCTCGTCCGTACCATCGGACATTTTTTTATTTTATCATAATCAAACCATTTCGTATACCGATTTGTGGGAACTTCTTGGTTTTTTTCCGATGCAGGTTCCCGGACACAATATTGCAAAGTTCCGGATGCACATACCATACTACCCGTCGATCCGAAGGCCGTTTGCAACATCTGTGTTTGTAGAAAAGTCGCTTCCCGCTTTAAATCATCCTTATCTTCTCTTTCCACAAGCAGCACAACTTTATCATATTCCCGTCTGCCCCGGATCCCGAATGGCAGGCAGATTGTCCTGTTGCCGTCCTGCGTAAACAGGGTAAGCAGTTCCTGAATATGCTTATAGGTAATGTCTTTCTGCCCCGGGGACAGCTGTTTTACTTCTTCATATAAAAGTCTCTTGCGGATTACCGGGTGCAAAGCAAGAAATGCTTTTACTGCAACGTATATTCCCGCAATTTCCCGTTTCTCCGGGAATTCCGCTTCACATTTCCCGGCCATTCCGCCATACCGGACACATTTTTTAGCTGCTTCCTGCGTCTGCAATTCCAGATATTCTTCTGTCTCCGCCATCAGTTCCGCTGTCTGGTTCATGTGGGCTACACACCCTTTTACGATATTTTCTTCCGCATACGGCAAAATGTGGTGCCTGATCCGATTTCTGGTATAGTCGTCCTCATCATTGGTCGCGTCCTTGCAATAAGGAATTCCCCTCTGTTGCAGAAGCTCTTCGATCTCCGTGCGTTCCAGGCACAGAATCGGGCGGATGATCTCATCTCTCACCGGCAGGATGCTTGCCAGTCCCCGGATCCCGCTTCCGCGAAACAAATGAAACAGCTGGGTCTCGCTACGGTCATTGCTGTTGTGTGCTACCGCGATCTTCGCTGCTCCCCATTCCCTCGCAGTTTTTTCAAACGCTTCGTATCTCGTCCTGCGGCCCGCTTCCTCTTCGGAGAGTTTCTCCCTATGGGCTCTGTCTCTCACATCTGCCTGCGTCAGGAAAAAGGGAAGATTGTTCTCCGTGCACAGTTGCTCTACATAATGTGCATCCTCCCCTGCCTCTGTCCGGATACCGTGATTTACATGTACCACAGCAATATCGAGCGGATGCGCTTTTTGCCATTCCAGTAATAAAAATAAGAGGCAAACGGAGTCTGCCCCTCCGGAGACACCGACTACCACTCTGTCACCCTCCTGCAGCATTTGGTGCTCTTTCATATATGAAAATACTTTTTCCCGTGTATCTGTCCATGTACTCATATGTTTACTCTATCCTAATCAGATTGCAGCTATTCAAAATCTTTCAATAACATTATACCTAAAATACAGGCTAAGCGCCATTATAATTTACTGTAACCATTCAAAACTGCATTCGCAAAAGCACTCTTTCAGAACGTTCTTTTTGCTTTACCTATTCTCCCAAAAACACACTACCAGCACCGTCATATCATCCCGGATCCGCCCACCGCCGGCGCAGATCGCGTAGGACAAAATCTTTTCCGCGATTTCCTGCGGATTTTGTTCTTCCAGGCCGTCGATCATCTCTGCCATACGTTCCTCTCCGTCTTCCATCATATCCAGCACGCCATCCGTCACCATGACCAGAAGATCTCCGGGATGCAGATTGCAGACTTTTCTCTCTATCGGTGCCTTTTGGAAAATGCCTAACGGCAGGCTCTCTCCGCCGATACATTCCACCCCTGTGCTGTTCTTCCAAAAACACGCCGCGCCGCCTACCTTACAGATCTCGCACTCTCCTGTATACAGATCCAGGCTGCAGATATCCACCGTGGGATGATCGTCTTCCTCATTTTGTGCGTATAGCGCGGAATTCAACAAATTGACAGAAGGCTCGTTGCCGAAACCGACCTCCAGCATTTTCTCCATCAGGTCCAGCACTCTGCTGCTTCCCTTGCCGGCTTCCTCGCCGGAACCCGTACCGTCTGACATAAGAAGCGTCAGCTTCCCCCGTTCGGATTCCAAAGTGGCATACTGATCCCCGGACACTTTCTCCCCTTCTTTTACCGCACGGCTCACCCCGGTCAGTGCGATATACCCGGGCTCTTCCGTGAAAAGAAAACATTGCGGCTCCCGTTCTACCAGATAAGGACTTCCCGGAGATGGCTGCAGGTGCTTTTTCAACAGTACGGTCAGCATATCTGCTACCTGTGTTGCTTTGCAATGTCTTCCGTCCGTGGACAGTGTCATACTGATCCCCATACCGCGGACATCCCGCAGATAACAGAGTTCCTTTGCCGTGATGCCTTCTGCCCACAGTGCCTGTGTCAGATTCCTTTTCTTTCTCTCCGGAAGTGGCAGATACTCCAGCTCTTCTCCAGCTACGCGCTCCATGATCTTCGCAACTTCCTGCAAGTGCTCTCCCATGATCTGTCTGCTTTGCTGAAACAGGCAGTTTTCCAGAACTCCCTGCCTGTCATTCCCCGTGATCTGTATCTCCTGTCGGAAGCTTTTCCCCAGTTCTTCAAAGCTCTCCGCATATCCCATTAATTTCTGCCGGCACAGCATCGTCACCTGTGCGCGCTGCTCCTGTCCCAAGCCTTCCCGTTTCTTTTTTCCCAGTATCATCTCTGCACCCCTTTCTGTCCACAGATTATAGGGCAGGCTGCATTTTGTTTTTGTCAAATCGAGGGGAGTAAGCCTTCATATTTTGCGACAAAAAAAGCAGGGCACCTGTTCAGAATCGGTTTCCCTGCTTAATTATCTTCCTTAAAAAGGATTTCTCCTTCGTATACCAGTCCGAGCTTATCCTTCGCAACTTCTTCCACATAAGCTTTGGTCTGCGTGTACTTACGATACTCCTCGATCTGCTCCGTTCTGGCGTTCTCCGCATCGATCTGCGTGCTCAGGCTCGCAATCTGGGTATCATAGGTCGCAATCTTCTGTTTTAATTCGATGCTCCGTACCGCAACCACTACCATAATCATCAATACGACCAGGCTCACCAGGAACATACTGAAACGGTTCTGTGGTTTCCTGCGATAGGCAGCTCTTATCCTTCTCCTTGCCATACGCACGTCTCCTCTTAACAAACATTTTAAGCATTTTTATAAGGCTCGTCAACTGCTTTTTTAACCACCTGTCAAGAATATGAATTGCCGATCGGACAGGCTTTAACATGGTGTTCAGTCCCCATGCCGTATATTTCACAAAAAAGAGGCTGCATGTCTTATGGTACAGATACATTCCCATAAGCGCCCCCATCACGGCAAACCAGCGCAGATTGCCGTTGCTCTCATGAAACATGAGTAAAAAAACTTTTCCGGCACAATAGATCCAGAAGGTCAGATCCTCCAGAGATACCATTCCGTCACTGTGTGGAAACACTCTTCGCAATATCCGCAGTATATCATACAAAAAGGTGATCCACAGTCCCAACAGAAATGAATGCAGAAGAAAGCTGTTTTCATCCATCAGCGGAACAGCCTGCCGAGAAAGGATTCCTGTTTTTCCCCGTTTGCTGCGGTGTCCGAATACACAAAACTGTCAATTCGTCCGTCAATATCCACTTCTCCCTTGTCTAACGTCAGCCGGTTTACATGCAGTTCATTGCCGCGGATCATCAGCATCCCCTGTTCTGTTTCCAATAAAATCTCACGCAAGTCAAAAGAAAGCACATCATTGACGCCGTTCACGGTACAGGTCCGCCTGTTGGTCATGATCACCTTATGCATCCGTCCTGTTGCATTCAAATCTTCCATAGAATCCCCATCCTTCCACCTGACGATAACGGTTCCTAATATAATTCTGATATTGTTATTCATAGTTTTCCGGAACGGTTACAATTCATTCTATGGGAGATTCTTAGAAATTATACCTGATCACACATAACGGAAGAGTTCTTTTGCCTCGTCTTTTTTCACGGTTTCCTGCACATCCAGTACTTCCACTTTTACTTCTTTATTGCCGAAAGAGATGGTAATAACATCTCCTTCTTTCACATTTGCGGAAGCCTTCGCAGGCTTGTCATTGATCAGTACTCTGCCGCTGTCACACGCCTCATTTGCTACGGTACGTCGCTTGATCAGTCGGGATACTTTTAAATATTTATCCAATCTCATCTTTTATCACCTTTCAAATAAAAGAGACCCGAAAGGTTGTCCCTTCGAGTCTCTGAAAATACGTCGTTCTATTAAGCGTTCAGCATATCCTTTAATGCCTTACCAGCCTTGAACTTAGGAGCCTTGGAAGCAGCGATCTTCATGGGTTCGCCACTCTGAGGATTTCTACCCTCTCTTGCTGCTCTGCTGGATACTTCGAAAGTACCGAAGCCAACTAACTGAACCTTACCATCCTTCTTTAACTCTTCAGCAACAACATCTGTGAAAGCCTTTAATGCCTTCTCTGCGTCCTTCTTGGAAAGACCAGCCTGATCAGCCATAGCTGCAACTAATTCTGTTTTGTTCATATTGAACTCCTCCTGTAATGAGTTTTCGTGATTAATTTTACGCTCGAAAATAGTTCTTTTGAAACGTCTATACATATATATATCCGTTTTTATCCCTTTTGTCAAGGTTTTTCCGCATATTTACGGCATTTCCTGCTCATCCCCACAGATTAATCCGAAGCCGTGGAAGCTGCCGTCAGATCTACGAAGGAATAGGACACATCCTTCTGCTCTTCATCCACCTGTACGGTGTAGCTTCTGGTTTCATATCCTGATTTTCGCAGGGTAATGACATGGCTTCCGGATGTCTTTTTGAAACTGCACGGTGAGATTCCCACATAGCTGCCGTCCAGGTATACTTCCACCTTTTCCGGTGCGTCGATATGCACACGGTAATAAGTCGTTGTCGTGTCCGCCGTGGAAGAGGTACTACTTGCGGAAGAACTGTTTGTACTTCCCGAAACGGAACCGCTTGTGCTCTCTTCACTGCCTGTGTCTGCCTTATCCAGCTGCACATCCACGCCCGCGGATGCTTGTCCCACACGGAGATACTGTGTCAGTGATTTGTATCCGTCTGCTTTCGCTATAATCTGATGAATTCCGTATTCCAGAGAGATCGGCTGGGACGGATCTGCCTGGCTGCCGTCGATATACAGCTCTGCATTCGAAGGGTTCATGGAGAACAGCACCATTCCGTACTGTGCCTCGGCGACTTCCAGATCTCCGATATCAAGCGCGGTTTCTTCGTTACGATTGATCACAACATTTTTCGTTCCGCCCCCACCGTTATAGCTGATGTCCACCTGATAGCTTCCCTCAGGTACCGTTACCAACATATCTTCTGTGATCCGAACGATCTGCGTCTGCCCGATCTCAAGCCAGCCTCCGATAAAATTCTCATCATTGACCAGCCGCAGATACCCGTGACCCTTTTCCACTGTTACACTGAGTACCGTGCTGTCGATTCCCTGAAAAGTCAGTACATCTGCCGGATTCAGATCCATTTTTTCAATGCTGTGTCCTCTGGAAAAATACTGAGTATCGTCAGACAGCTGAAACACCTCTTCACCGATCATCACTTCGCCTCGGACAGTGTTTATCTCATAACGTTCCACACTGTCATATTGCCACGCTGCCTGTGACAGCTGCATCGTCGTTAGATGTTTCTGTCTCTTCAGGAAGGTAACATCCACGATATCACCTTCCCCAAACTGCTCCAGGGACATTGCCTTTCCATATTTATCCGCAAAATGCGTCGTTCCGTCCATGGATAATGTATATCGCTTACCGAGATCAAGATTCAGGAAGGTGACACTTTTGTCGGTACTATTAATATCTACCAATACAGCAGTATCCGCAGAATCATAGCTGTCCGGATTCGTCACTACAAATCCGGTGTCTGCCCGTTCTTCTGTCGCTGTCACTGATGCCGCTGCATTTTGTTCCGTTTCAGGCGCTCCTGGAGACGTCGTCTGCCCACACCCTGTCAATGACACAATTGTCACAAGTAAAAAACAAATTACTGCTTTTCCTTTATTGATTACTGTTTTCAGCCATTTTGTCATTGTCTCCTCCTATGTGTTTCTTTTGCACCTGAACGTATTTTTCTATGCTGATTTTCTTACGAATGCTCACATATTGCAACGATTCAAAACCATATTCCTAAAAAACTCTCTTTGGAGTCTTCCTAATTTCTATTGTTGAAGCATTTTCAGGAATCTTTTTCTGGCAGGTTCCTGTTCCAGCAGCAGATCCAGTTTCTCCATATTTTTCCCCGGAATCCACGCTTTACCGGAATTATAATAAAAATTAACGATCTTCCACAGCTTTTCCGGATATGACATCCGATAAAATAAGTCCTGTCTCTCAAGTGTCGTCAGAGGTCGGACAGATTCGTAAGCCGATAGCAATGCCATCCCTAAGTCGGCATCCCATCCGCTTTTCTCCAACAGCTTGCGTAATAAGAGATAGAGATCTCTCACCGGACCGTCCGCCTGGCATTTCTCGAAATTCACCAGGAAAAATCCTCTGTCCTGCTTTAGAATATTATGGTATTGATAATCTCCGTGACAAAAGCAGAAAATTTCACTCTGCGTCTTCGCAAACGCGGAAGTTTCTATAGCTTTCCATTCTTCACTTAAGCTTTTGGCTTCCTCCAAAAAAGGATCGATAACGCCGGACAACCGGATCTCAAACCAGGTCTTCTGACTCCGCTGTTTTAAGAATCTCCGGGCACGCTTTAATTCCCTGTTGTGCTTCTCATAATCCCTGCTCGGCAGATATCTCTCGATTGTCGGCAGCGGTGCTTTTTCAGTCGAATTTCCCAACATTTCCTCTGCAGATTCTTCTATAGTTTCTTCTCCCGACAGTTCTTTGCCGGGCGCTCCTTCTCCCGGTGTGTCGTGCCCCACTTTTTCTGTCTGCGGAAATTGTGGTATGAAGGTAAGCACTTCATGCATTTTTGCAAGGAGACGCATTGCTTCCAGGCATTCTTCAAGGTCACGGATATTGCACTCTCGGCCTTCGTTCCATGTCTTCAGAATATATCTGACGCCGTCTCTGTCCGTCACGGATAAATTTCCTTCCTTCGTGGGAAGCAGACGTTCTGCCGAAACGCTTCCTTCTGTTGCCAGCCGTAAAAGCACCTGTTCCTGTAGGCGCAGCTGCTCCTCTTTTCCGGTATATTCCTTAAAAATCAGGCAGCCCTGCGCGGTTTCACACAGGATCGCTCCCCTTCCCTTCCGGGTACGCAATACCTCTATCTCATACTGCTCCAGCAGTGCCACCGATCTGTCATTCACTTACAACCCCTCCTAAGATATGTACTGAACCGTATTGCTGTTTTACGGTTCTTACGCTATCTTATGAGAGAATTCAGAAAAGTATACCCCGGCAATTATTTCGACATTTCTTCTGCTTTCTGCAACAGAATCTCCCGTGTATTCCACTCCGGATGTTCCAGTACCAGTTCCAACAGCTTCTGCAAGGTTTCTCCCAGCTCTCTGCCGGGCTTCCTACCCATTGCGATCAGGTCTCTGCCGGTAACTGCCAGTGTCTTCAGGGAGATGCACTGCTTTTTCTCAAGCATCTCCTGATACAGGGTCTTCCAAAGCTCCAGATTTTCCAGTTTCTCAGCGCGCATATATTCACTTTGCGCCAGGATATCTGCTCTTCTTACAGGGAACAGCAGCGGAAAAATATCTTCTCCGATCCTGTTCACTGCCCGACGCACGATCCTCAGATCCGGTGTCACGCCATTTCCGTAATCATGATATCTCACCAGTCGGGTAACGACACTGACCGTGTCATTATCAAACCGCAGTCTGCGCAGGATCCTACGCGCGATTTCCTCTCCCACTGCCGGATGTCCATGGAAATGCGTCGTGCCGTCCTCATCCACCGTAAGGGTCTGTGGCTTACCAATATCGTGAAACAGCATGGCATACCGCAGATTCTTCTCCGGTGCGATCTCCACCAGCGCATGCAGCGTATGTTCTCCCACGCTGTATTTGTGATGTTTGTGCTTCTGCGGTGTCTCCATTATAGTGTCAAACTCCGGCAGGATTACCTTCGTGATACCGTATTCATAGGCTTCTCTCAGGGTATCCGGATGAGCGGAGGTTAAAAGCTTGGTCAATTCCACCTGGATCCGTTCCGCACTGATCTTCTGAAGTGTGGGAGCCAGTTTGCGGATGGCAGTTATCGTATCCTCATGGATCTCATACCCCAACTGCGCCGAAAAACGAATTGCCCTCATAATGCGCAGCGCATCTTCTCCAAAGCGTTCTTCCGGATTGCCTACGCACCGGATCCATTTTGCTTCGATATCCGCCATGCCGCCGAAGATGTCGATCAACCCTTCTGTCTCATTATATGCCATGGCGTTGATCGTGAAATCGCGCCGCTTTAAATCTTCCTCCAGATTCGGCGTAAATGTCACTTCTTTGGGATGTCTGCTGTCCTCGTATTTTCCGTCCACACGATAAGTCGTGACTTCAAAGCCTTCCTTATCCAGCATGACTGTGACTGTGCCGTGCTGGATTCCGGTATCTATCGTGCGGCGGAACAGCTGTTTTACCTGCTCCGGCCTCGCGGAAGTCGTGATGTCCCAGTCCCCGGGTGTTCTCCCCAGGATGGAATCCCGCACACAGCCGCCTACCACATAAGCCTCGAATCCGGCATTCTGTATGGTCTCTATGATATATTTTGCTTTTTCAGGTATTCGTATCTGAATCATACACATCCTCTTTTGCAAAGGTTTCTTCCTGCCCGTTGCTCTGTGACATTTCGTTGTTTCCAATGATTTGTTACTACTGATTCTCTGGATTCATGATAAATTTATCAATCACTTCTACCAGTCCGTCCTCATCGTTGGTACCGGTGATATAATCCGCCGCATCCTTGACTGCGGGCTGTGCATTGCCCATGGCCACACCGGTTCCCGCATACTCGATCATGGAAATATCATTATAACCGTCTCCGCAGCAGATCGCATTTTCTCGCGTCAGTCCCATGCCTTCCAGCATATGATCCAGAGAAGTGGCTTTGTTCACATCTTTCGGCATGATCTCGATGAAAAACGGTTCCGAACGGTAGATACTTGCCACATCACTGTACTTTTCCTGTAACTGCTTCTCCAGCTCCGGCGCGATCTCTTCCGGTGCCGTCATCAGACACTTGTTAATATCAAAATTCACATATTCTACGAAATTGTCAACGACTTTAATAGGGATTCCGTTGATTCTGGCTTCCAACTGCACGTAGCCATCCGGCTCGAACGCAGAAATGACGCCGGGACCCTGATAAGTGATCAGACCGCAGCCGTTCTCTTTGGCGAATTCATACAGTCCGGGGACAATGGACAGCGGTAATGTCCTCTGATATACAACTTCCCCTGTCTTACACTCCACGATGCGTGCACCGTTAAATGACAGAAGATATCCGCCATATTTTTTCAGTTCCAGCTCCTCTTCGCATTTCCGCATGCCGGGGGTGGGACGGCCCGAAGCCAAGATCACCTTGTGACCGTGCTGCAAAATGTTCCGGATTCCCTGTTTGGTAGCTTCTGTGATCTCTTTTTTGGAATTGGTCAATGTTCCGTCAATATCCAGTACCAGGACTTTTTCCTGCATTTTTCTCTCCTATAATCTAACAGTACCTGTCTCTTCTGCTTGCGCAGTGAAACAGGTACTTGTCTGTTGTCTATGTTCTGTTCCTGAGCAAGCTTTACTGTGCCTGTGTTGCAGTCTCTTCAGTAGCAGCGGTCTGCTCCTCGGTGAGTTCCTGCGTCTCCGCGGTCTCAGTCTCTGCTGCTGTGGATTCTTCTGCCTGTACTTTCAGGTAATTCAGCTTACCCTTTGGATCCTCTACGGTAATATCAGCAGTGATGTTCTGGAGATACTCTGACATTGCCTGGGATACCAGTGTATTCTTGATGCTGATCTTCCATTCGGGCTGATCCTGACCTACATAGTAAAGTACATAAGTCGTCGCATCGGAAACGGTGATTACCACAGTATCTCCTGCCTGACGGCTGCTGTCGAAGATCCATTCGCTCAGTTCTGCGGTCATACCGGTGGAAGTTACCTGCTCAAACAGGCCGCCGTTCTCTGCTGCGGAAGTATCCTGTGTATACTTCTTGCAAAGTTCTGCAAAGCTGTCCTCAGTAGCTGCTCCGCTCTTCCACTCATCCAGGATCTCTTCCCCACTCTTGTCCTCGGCAGGAACGATCACACGTACATTTGCGGAAGGTGTCTCATCCAGATATCTCTGTTCAAATGCTACCACATAGTAGCAATGGCTGTTGTCGTTGGTGATAACAGTAGTGTCTCCTGCCTTTCTGGCATCATCGAACAGCCAGTCGGAGATCAGGTAGTTCACGGAAGACTTCTTCTCATTCTCATGTACTTCTCCGTCTTTTGCCACGGTCTGCTCCGCATCATCTGCCAGTACCTTGGCATCTTCCATCGCTTTGGCGATCTCAGCATCGGAAGGCTGATATGCGGTATCGGTGCTGTCGGAAGCTGTTGCATCTGTAGCTGCAGCTGCGTCTGTTGCAGTGGTATCGGTGGTTGCTGTGGTCTCGTCTACAGGGTCAGCCAACTCGGTAGGCTCTGTGGGCAGATCTGCTTCTATCGTGGTCAGTCGGTAATCTACGGAATCATAGGTTGCCTTATTTTCCTCATAATAATTCTGGATCTCCTCGTCGGAAGGAGCGTTGTCCTCCTGCAGCTTCTGATAATAAGCATTCATCACCATGTCGTTCTTTACATACTCTGCAATACGACCCATGGTAGCATAATCACCGTAAATAGAACGTACATATTCTTTCTCGGATACGCCTGCGTTTGCTGCGGAAGTCTTGATGGTCTCCTTGAAAGTGTTGTATTCCTCTGTGGTATCATAGGTGAAGCCCTCTGCCTCGGCTGCTGCCTTCAGCGCCTTGGACTGCTTCAGGTTGTCCACTGCCATCTGCTCGAAGTAATCCTTCCAGCTCAGGGTATCGGAATACATCTGTGTGGCCAGGTCCTTAGAGGTATCCAGTCCGAAGTATGTCAGATAGCTGCCGTACTGGGTGATATAATTGTTCTTGGTCAGATTGTATTGGTAATCGAATTCTACCTTGTTAACAGCTTCTCCATTGACCACCACATAGGTCTCATGCGTTGCCAGATAGGTGCGGATCGGGAAAGATGCGACCAGACATACCAGAGCCACGAGGAATACGATGCCGACGATTGTGCTGATGCGCTCTTCCTTCTTCTCCTTTTCCTTCTCTTCTTTACGTCTCTGTACCTTACGGTCATATTTGGTCATGACCTTGTTTTCTGTTTGTTCCTTATTTTCTGTAACTTTTTCATTCTTAGACATTGCTTACATGTCTCCTTCCTGCGTCTTAGGTCTCAATGACTCCTTATTTTAACGTATTTTCAAGGAAAAAGAAAGCTATTTCACATATTTTTCAAGTTTTTCCACAATATTTTTCACGCATCCGGGCGAAAAAGGACTGTCCGGACCGATCTCTTTGATCAGCATCCTTTCTCATAACCCGGTAAGATCAATTTTATAAATCAATGACTCCTGTTCAGCCTCCTGCCGGAAAAACATAATCATATACCATGGAAGATAAAGTATTTCTTCTTCCTCTTCCACATTAGATTTTGAAAAAACGATCGTTTGTTCAAATTTCCACTGTTTTGTCTCCAGCGCATGATCCATTGCCGGATGCTTTTTGAAATCATTTCCCGATTTAATCTCCAACAATACTGTGGAAAGCCCGTTCTGCAAAACAAAATCCAATTCTCCAATTTTTTTAGAATCAAAATAATGCAGTTTAAAGCCATTCGACTTCAAGTTTTGTGCAAAAACATTTTCCAAAATACTGCCCATGTTGATCTCCACGTTTCCCATCAGAAGATCAAACTGAACATTTTCCATGCATGCCGCGCATAACAGTCCGACATCATTCATATATAGTTTGAATAAATTTCTCTTCTCGTTTAGCCCTAACGGAGCCTGTGGTTCCGTTACATTATAACAGGGAAGTGCTACTCCCACATCCGCAAGCCAATTAAAACTGTCCTCATATCGCAGCAATCTTGCATCCGGATGAATACTATTGATTTTGAATCTGCGATTTTTATCATTCAACTGTGCCGGAATACTGTCAAATATTGCCTTGATCTTGGCTTTATCATTATCTGATGCATATTTTGCGATATCCAGCCGATACAAATCTAAAATACTTCTTTGGTTGCGGATGACTCTGGCAATATCATGTGTATCAATATAAATTTGTACTGTCTCCGGCATTCCTCCCACTACCAGATAACTGTAAAAGAGTTTACACAGTGTCTCATGTACTGTCTCTGAAACCGGTTTCTTTTGCTCGTAGCAGCTCTTCAAATAAGAGATTGTCTCTGCCTGTACTCCGTTGGCCCACAGATACTCCTCAAAATCCAAAGGATACATGGGCAGCATTTGTTCAAACCCAACAGCATACGATCTGACTTCTTTATACCGCACCCCAAGAAGCGATCCGGATTCAATATAATCAAACCGACCATCCTCTACCAGAAATTTAATGGCAGATCTGACTTCCGGGCACTCTTGTATCTCATCGAACAGAATCAATGTGTTCCCTCGCTCCAATGGTTTCTGAAGATATGCCGTAAGGTTGATTATAATCTCTTCCGCCGACAGCTTTCCACGAAATATGTCCGCTGCTCTTGGATCTGTCACAAAATTAATCTCCGCAAAATACTTGTATTCCCGTTTGCCAAATTCACGGATCAACGTTGTCTTCCCAATCTGCCTGGCTCCTATAATACAGAGTGCTTTACCCTTTGTCTCATTTTTCCAATCCAGAAGATTCTGGTATGACTTTCTCCTTAACATCCCGCAACCTCCAAATACTATTCTACCCCGTTCTGCTTCATTTTAACATTTTTCTTCTGTTTATGGAAGTAATCCGTAACATTTTTCTGCGATTTTTATTGCATATTTGTAACATTTTTCCTCACATTTTTCTAATTCCAGTATTTACCAGAACTATAGTCAACAATAAAGAAGGGCAATCCCTATAAGGATGCCCTCTCATCATAATACGCTCTTTACCAGTACAGTTTCATGTCTCTCTGTACTTCTTCCTCCGATAACCGGAGCTTCTCCCGGATTCGTTTTGCTGTTTCCTCAAAACTCAATCCCAGCTCCTTGCACATACCAATAGCTCCGTTGGCCTTGCCACGGGCTTCTCCATAGGCTTCTCCCTCTGCTCTTCCTTCTGCTCTTCCCTCTGCTCTGACGTCATCATCATGTAGTAATTCTTTCATGTATTCTGACCTCCACTCTTCATTCTTTCTGGCTCTGATTACTGCCTCGTCTATTCTCTGGGTCAGGTCGTCTCCGACCTGACCGGTTCTGATATATTCATACAGATACTTCAAATGCTCGGGTATCTCTTCCGCGATGCAATTATAAAAAATCTTCTCGGTTCCATCCTCTAAACACAGCTTCCTGTCTTCCATACAAAGATTCTGAAACGAATACTTTGCATATCCCAGTCCAAACGGATCGAAGGTACAGAGAAACAGTACCTTACCCTCCGGCAATTCCCGATAGGACTTGCCCCGGCTCAGATGATCTGTATCCATGGTAGATTGATAAAATCTGCTTCTGCGCGGCAGTTCTAAGTTTTCCGGTGTCTGATGATTCAGCCTTTGCATCTCAGCATCATAAATCCGTTTTTGATCTCTCGTATACACATCCAGGCGAATCGGCTTACCCTTCGAAGTATATCGAAATTCCCTCTGTGTCTGCACATCCTCCAGTTCTCCTACCGGTTCTTCCAACAGACACTGCAGCACATCCCGACAAAGCTCTTTATCTTCCATTACTTTGCCGAACATAAAATCATCCTCAATCGTCAGTTCTTCATACCGTTTTGCCATTTGTATTCTCCTTCCACACTTTCACAGGAGAATATATACGGCACTTTATGAAACAAATCTTCCGATTTCTTTCTATATCTTCCCCTGCTCTATTGTCATTCATGGGTATCTAAGCAGGGATTCCTCTGAAGTCAAAGACATCAACTTGCGCTGATATAAAAGAATTGATGTAATGATTCAGCACTTCATTCGCAAATTATGAAAATTGCCTTAGTTCTGAATAATTACAAATTGAAATAGAAAAATCTGCTTACATGCTGAGAATAACAGACATCTATCTCATTGTCAATGTAGCAGAATAGCAAAATCTTAACCCCTGGAATTTGGGTAATATGCTGTTTTAAAAATTTGTGACATTTTACCAACTTGCCAGCACAGTTTTCGTATGATATGGTGATAGTAGAAATATTTTTATTTCTTTCAAAATTCTTATAGACCCGTCAGTGATCAAAGTTTTCCCTTATTACTTATTTTATATGGTTTTATATGGAAAATATTTTTTTGTATTGTTTTATTTTATTTTTACATTCATTTTGCAACAGAAAGGAGATTTATGGAGTTAAAACAAAATAATATAACCGGCAACTATTTCTCGGAGGAATATTTGATGAATACTGTGTCAAGATGCTGGATACTCCGCATTTTGTGGTATTTTATAACGGGACGGATCCTCTCCCGGAATACAGTACCCTGAAGCTGTCCAGCGCCTACCGGAATAAGGAAGAGGCTCCTCAGCTTGAATTACAGGTACAAATAATCAATATCAATCTCGGGTTCAACGCCGAGCTGATGGATGCCTGCCAGATTTTAAAGGAGTACGCCCAGTTTGTCGCAGAAGTCCGTGAGCAGGCAAAGGTGTATCCAAATCGACAGGCTATCGTTCAGGCAGTGGATGTGTGTATTAAGAAAGATATTTTGAAGGAATTTTTGCTTGAGAATAAGAAGGAGGTTATTGATATGGTGTTTTTCGAATATGACGCTGAGGCGGAAAAGAGAGTTATTTATAAGGATGGCGTAGAGGAAGGCAGAGCAAAAGAAATTGTTCGGTCATGCAAGGACTTTAACTTGTCAAAAGAGGATGCAATCCACAAGTTAGAGACTCTACTATCAATCCCTACACAATCTGCCATTGACTATTACGAAAAATTTTCAAAGGAATTTGAAAATGAATTCTCAAAAGCACAAAAAATTATGTAAAAGGAGCACATTGATATGAACTTTTTCAAATATGATGCTGAGCTTTCTATTTCTACACAGGCAGCTATGGATTACTATGATATTTTTTCGAAGGAATTGGATAAAGAAATCTTTGGATGATCAAAAGGTCTTATAAGAACTCCAAAAGGGCAGCCCGTATAGGACTGCCCTTTGGTTCTTACATAACTCTTACAGATATGGTTCGTTCCTCTTTGGAAACAACCTGCTCTCAGCTTAAGCTTACTGTAACAGAGACAGTACGCCCTGGTTAGCCTGATTGGACTGAGCCAGCATAGCCTGACCTGCCTGAGCCAGGATGTTGTTGTTGGAGTACTTAACCATCTCAGTAGCCATATCGGTATCACGGATCTGGCTCTCTGCGCTGGTGGTATTCTCTACAACGTTATCCAGGTTGTTGATGGTGTGCTCCAGACGGTTCTGGATAGCACCGAGTGCAGATCTCTGGGTGGATACTTTCTGGATAGAAGCCTTCAAGGTCTCAATAGACTTTGTAGCCGCATCCTCAGTACTTACATCCAGTCCCTTAACACCAATGCCTTCAGCGCTCATGGATTCGATATCAAGAGAAATCTTGTTGTCATCATTTCCATCTGCACCAACATGAAGAGATAAGGTAAGAGCCTTGGTATAAGTTTCTTCAACAGTTTCTGTTTTTTCTGCAGCTGCATCCTGGCCAGGTGTTACATTAATGAACTTACTAACCTGTTCAGCGCCAACTTCAGTCCAATTTCCGTTAGATGCCTTTGCATAGAATGTGGTTTTGATAGATCCATCCGTATTAAAAAGATCTTTCAGATCTTTTGCTTCTACAAGTGCAGTACCATCGTTAGCTGTTGAAACTTTCGTACTCTGAGACTCAAATACTCCTTCTACATCTGTATTTTTTACCTTCTGAGCCGTTAACTGTGCACCAAAATCAGTTGCACTATCCGCTGCTGCCTTATACAGTTCAACACCATCCTTTAAAGCTGCCTTTCCACCCTTGATTTCAAACAAATCATCAAAATCGGCGGCGGTAATGGCTTCAGTAGAACCTTTTTTATACCACTTTGCGTCAGTAGCCAATGTTTTACCGGTCTTAAGTCCTACTTTATCGACACCAACACCAGCTGCATAGGTTGCCTTTACAGCAATAGCTTCCTTAGCAGGAGTCGTCTTGGTAACTTCACGGGTATCTGTACCGTCACCCTTCAGCAGATAAGTCTCATTGAACTTGGTGGTCTCAGATACACGATCAATTTCCTTAACCAGCTGATCAATCTCATCCTGAATGTATCCACGATCATCCTCAGAGTTGGTTCCGTTAGAAGCCTTAACTGCCAGTTCGTTCATTCTCTGCAGCATATCATGTACTTCGGTCAGGGCGCCTTCAGCGGTCTGTACTGCACTGATACCATCCTGTGCGTTCAGGGAAGCCTGTGTCAGACCTCTGATCTGCTTTCTCATCTTCTCACTGATGGACAGGCCTGCTGCATCATCTGCTGCTCTGTTGATCTTGTAACCGGATGAAAGTTTCTCAGTAGACTTAGCCTGAGTCTTGGTGGTGATGCCTAACATTCTGTTAGAGTTCATAGCTGTAAGATTGTGTTGTACTACCATAATATATTCCTCCTTGAATTGACGAGCGCTTCCTTGCGCTCCGTTGTTTGCTTTGGCAATGTCTGCTCCGGGCTCGCACTTCCCATTACTTTCATCGCCATTGTCTTCCGTATCTCCGGCGTGCGAAACTTTTGAATTGGAAGAAATTGTTAGGTAAGCATTTGTTATATTTGCTTTACTTGATAAGTATATCGGAGAGGATTTTAGAAACTTAACCCCCTTTTTGAAAAAATATTTGCTTCCTTATTTTTTTCGAGCTTTTTTTCGAGTCTTATTTTGTATTTTTCGAATGATGTGTTTTATATTTTTCGAGTATTTTATTTTGTATTTTTCTATTTTAATCCTTTCATTTCTGTGGTATTCTTTTAAAGACTGCATATCGCTATTTTTCGACAAATACTTTCCTTTTTTAAAACATATACAGTCAGAATCAGGAGTACGAATGAAGAGTTTTATCTGTGAAATGTTTTATAAGCAACGTGCGGCATTCGAGCAGACTTATGCCTCCCGGGGCAGGGAGTATCCCCTGCCGGAGGATGTGACGCTTGCAAAAGATATTTTTTATGATGAAAAACATGTTCCCGAGCATCGCCTCGATGTCTACCGTCCCAAGGGGCGCGAGCAGGAGGTGCTGCCTGTGATCGTCAATTTCCACGGCGGCGGTCTCCTCATGGGCAATAAGGAGTTCAACCGTCCTTTTTGCGCTTCCCTTTGTGAAGCAGGATATGTGGTATTCTGTGTGGAATACCGTCTGGTGCCCGATTGTCTGTTTTTTGATCAGTTGGCCGATCTGCATCTGGCGCTTGACTATATCAAGGAGCATCTGTCCGAATACGGCGGTGACATCTCCCGGGTATATGCCTGCGGCGACAGCGGCGGTGCCTGCCTGCTGACCTACGGTGCGGCCATGCAGAAAAATAAGGCTGTAGCGAAAGCCGCCGGTATCACGCCTTCGGATCTGCCGATCCGGGCTTTGGGGCTGGTCAGCGGAATGTTCTATACGAACCGCCTGGATCAGATCGGACTTTTCCTCCCCGGATATCTCTACGGCAGACATTATAAAAAAAGTGCTTTTGCCCCCTATGTATCTCCGGAGCATAAAGACATTGTGGAAAGTCTCCCACCGAGCCTTCTGATCACCAGTGAGAATGATAATCTGCAAAAATATACGCTGGATTTTGCAAAGGCTCTGCGCAGACATCAGATGCCCCATAAACTGATCAACTACCCGAAGGATCCCCACCTGACCCATGCATTCAGTGCTTTTTACCCGGAGCTTCCGGAAAGTAAAGAAGTTATCCACAATATCATCCACTTTTTTGAACATACCGAGGAAGATTGCAAAGGAGGAAATGCACAATGACATACGACGAAACTGTTTTCAAAGAAAAAGCCAATCGGAAAGCGCGTAAGATCTGGATCATTTTTGCTGTTTTACTGAGTGCCAACTATGGCTCCGATGCATCCGGGGGATTATATCCCACCACTTCTTATCTGATTTTCCTGGCATTGTGCTGGCTGCCTCTGATCCTCGGCGAAGTGCTGCTACGTGTAAAGGGCTGGGCAACAGAACTCTACCGCTACGATCTGGTCATCGGTTACGGTATCTTCTATACCTTTGTTATCTGTACCACAGCGTCACCCATCGCATTCACTTACATCCTTCCGGTGACGAGCTTACTGGTCCTGTATAAGAACCGGAAATTCATGATCAACTGCGGTATCGTCAACTCTCTGATCATTGTGGGTGCTGC
>CAKRRS010000032.1 GCA_934394665.1 uncultured Acetatifactor sp.
TGCCGGGAGTGTATCAGCTGCAATAAGCTGTGTCCTGACTTTGTGGATGCACCATGCCCAATAGAACACAAGGCGCCTTATGTGTGCAATAACTGTCCCAAGTCCATCAGCTGTCTGTTTGATAAGTACCTGTATAACGCTGATTATGCCCATAAGGAGTACTGTGAAACGCTTAGGAAATCCAGACAGGGAATAGACATGACCAGAGATGAACTGGCAGCATTGGACAGTCTTGTGAGCCCGCTGATCAGGAAAGGACAGCCCCTGGCACATATCCTGGCGCATCATGCAGAAGAGATTCCCTGTGGGGAACGAACGCTTTATAAGTATATCAGTGCCGGCTATCTGACCGCAAGAAATCCGGATATGCGGAGAACGGTAAGATATCGAAAAAGAGTGAGAAGCGTTCCAACTCCAAAAATCAGCTATCGTAAAAAAGAAGGACATCATTATTCAGACTATCTTGATTTTATTGCGAAAAACGAAGGCATACGAGTGGTACAGATGGACACAGTGGAAGGAAATAAAGGTGGGAAATTACTTCATACGCTGTTATGGCCGGAAAACAATCTGATGCTGGCATTTCTGATTGACACCAAAGAAATGAAGAATACCGTAGCTACTTTGGACTGGTTGGAAGAGACGTTGGGAAGTGAAATGTTTCGGGAACTGTTTCCTGTAATACTGACAGATAATGGATGTGAGTTTGCAGATCCGGAGTTGTTTGAAAAAGGACATGACGGAAAGAAGCGTACCAGAGTGTTTTATTGTGAATCGAGACATTCTGAGCAAAAGGGAGAACTGGAAAAGAATCATGAGTACATAAGATATGTACTGCCAAAGGGAAGTTCGTTTGATGGATTGAACCAGGAGCAGGTGTTACGTATGGTAAATCACATCAATAATACAACAAGGCCTAAACTTCATGGTTCGACACCCATGAAGAAGGCCCTGAAGTCATTTGACAAAAATGCAATGGAAAAGCTTGGACTGGAGATCATCCCACCCGATGAAATCTGTCTGAAGCCTGAACTATTGAAATAAATAAAACAGGCAGGAGGATACAGAAAAGAATAAACAGTTGATGGCAACCAGAAGTTACTCGTGCAAAAGACTTTTGGAGGCTTCCTTTAGTGTACCCTAAAATCCATTCATTTTTAATTATTATAGGTCAGAAAGGGATGAAAAACAACCTGAAAATGGCAAGAAACAGGGCAAAGCAGAAGTTAGTCGTGCAATTCTTTTTCTGAAGCGTGGCAGTAGAAGTTACTAATGCAATCAACTTGTGAAAATTTTTTTGAAAAAGTTTGTAAGATATTGTCAGTTAATGTCATGTAGTATATAGAGGGAGCAGATGGAGAAAGACTATAAATGGTAGGGGAGGGACAAACCGTGGAATGGAAAGTAGGAGATATTTAGAAAACTGAAAGAATAAGTGCAATCGTTGAACGGTTCACATATAAGTTAAAAACTGTAGCTAAGTAGTAAGCAATGCCGCAAACGCTGAAATAGCTCAAAAGTGAGCTGGTTTTCAATGTTTTTTTGACTGGGCATATGTAGGGAGATAGATTGTGGACAGAAAGAAGATAAACGAATTATATAAACTATATGGATTCACATTAGAATCTGAAGAACAAGAATACTCTGTGTATTTATATGAACAGGGATATTTTTCGAACATTGAAATAGTTGCTTTTTCAAATTTATCTAAGAATGAAATCCAACAGATTAAAGAAGATTATATGAATGCCGGATACTCTGTTTCAATTAGGGAAGAAGGGTCATATGACACATTGAAGAATTTTCTCTTTAAAGGCTTTTTTAGAATTAACGAATCCAAAAACAGGGTGAAAAACGATTATTTGGAATTTTGCAAAGCGCAGGAAAAGAAATTAGGCGGAATTAAGTATAATTATATATTGCCCCAATATTTGATGAATGGAGAACAAAAAGAAAAAAGAATACTGGATGATATATATGATATATTTCAAAAAGAGACTGCACAATTAATTATTTTGGAAGCGCCGGCTGGTTTTGGAAAAACTTGTACTTCGTATGAGATATCAAATAGTTTGGCTAAAGCAGAAGACAATCGTGTGCCTATTTTAGCAGAACTATCTAAGAATAGAAGTGCAAAAATATTTGATTATGTGTTATTAACAGAAATTGATCGGAAATTTTCAAAATTATCTTCTGACTTAGTGACACACCAGATTGAGCAGGGGAATATTCCTTTGATAGTAGATGGATTTGACGAACTTATTTCAAAATCATCTATGGATAACAGTATAGAGACAGAAGATGTAAGGACTATGTTAGATACAATCTCTTCTTTATTTGTGGAAGGAGGAAAGTCCAAGATATTACTTACTTCACGTAAGAGTTCCATATTTACGGGAGAGGTATTTGACAAATGGGTTAATGAAAGACTGTCAAATTGTACAGTTACAAGATTTCAGATACTTGAACCGTCTATAGCTGAATGGGTAGAACCTGAAAAGCTAAGAATTTTAGAAGAAGCAGCTATTCAACTGGGATCAATAGCAAACCCTGTGTTATTGTCTCTGATTAATAGTATGCCAATGGAAGAATTTATAACTAATTTTAAGACGACAAGCGATATCTTGGAGACATACATGTCTCTAATTCTACGTAGAGAGAAAGAGCGCCAGTTGTTACTGATAGATGAAAATGAGCAGCGGAGCATAATGAGAAAATTGGCTGGTTGGTTTGTGAATCTGGATATTAGTAGCGACGAACCCGAAGGAATCAAGGCAATAATAGAAGATATTGTAAAAGACAAGATTCAGGAATATATGGCTATGTATGATGAGCAAAGCATTTATGATTCTTCACTTGTAATCAATTCGGAGGAGGAATTGATTATGAAACTGGTACATAATGCTTTGTTGGACAGAGTGTCTCTCAAAACCAATAATATTGGTTTTATAAATGAATTTATATTCGGTATTTTGATTGGTGAATCAGTTGTAGAAGGTGATATAAGTATAAAAGATGTTTCAGAAAAATATTTAAGCATTGCCCTGACCGCATTTAGTGCAGAAAATAAGGAAAGAAGAGAGGGATTATATAACCTTATAAAAAATAATTTGAAGGAGTTATCTACAGAATTAAAATTAGAGGTGGACTTGAATTTAAACAATTATATGAGTTACGACTATGTCGATGAATATATTGCAAATACGCAATTTACGAGAAATTGCAATATGAAGACAGAACATTATTTTTACAATTGTTGTTTTCAGTCGTGTACTTTCAATAATGTGAAAATTACCTCCAATTTGTTTGAAGGATGCTATTTTTTCAACTGCACATTCTATAATGTTGAAATTGAAGCACAAAAAGTAGAAGAAAAATCATTGTTTGTTTCTTGTTTGGGACATGAAACATTAGAAAATGTAATAGCAAATAATATTCCAAAAGATGATATACAACATGCAGTTCAACAGAAAAATTTGGACTATTATGAAAAATTAGTATTGGAACAATTCTGGATGCCTGGTTCAGCAATGTCAGATATAAGAAGATCGGAACATACTCTATTTAAAGGAATCCCGGCGCCTGAGAGAGAAAGTGTGCTGAAAGCGATACAATCTTTGAGGGCTAAGAAAATATTGAATAAACTCAATTTTTGCTATGAACTTAACATGAAACATATAGAACAAGTGAAGAAAATATTGGGGAGATAATATGGCTACAAAAGATGAAATACTGGACAGCATTGACAAAAATTATGATATCATTTTTCCGCGTATTACAGATTTGGAAAATGACATTTCTAATTTGCTGGATAGTGCAGGAGTTTTTTACAGAATTTTTTCCAGAAGAAAAAAGATAACGTCAATTAAGAAAAAAGTTGAGAATAAGGCAGAAATAAAGTATATTCCTGAAGAATCGAAAATGCAGGATATAATAGGATTTCGAATAGTGTTATATTATGCAGATGATGTAGATGTATGTATTGAGTTACTACGATCTATATTTAAAGTAAATAATTTTGAAAGAGATCAACTGGATACTGCGACATTTAAACCGTGTAGAACGAATTATGTGTTTGATATTCCTGAGGAAAGTTCAATGAGATTACCTCAACAGATTTCAAATGATTGTTATATTGACAATACATTTGAGGTACAAATTAGAACGATATTTTCCGAGGGATGGCATGAAGTAGAACATGATATAAGATATAAATTTAGAGAAGACTGGGAAAATCAAATGGGATTGTCCAGAGAACTAAATGGCTTATTTGCTGTACTGGAAATTTGTGAACATGACATAATTTCAATATGTGATAAATTTGCTTATGAGAATTATAAATGTGGTAATTGGGAGGCAATGATTCGGAATAAATATCGACTTCGCTTTCAGGAAAGAGGGTTACAGGCTGGTTTAGAAGAATATTTAAATCAAAATAAAGAAATTGCAAAAAGAATTTTTAGATTTAAACGGGAAAAACTTATAAAAATATTGTGGGAAACCAAATTGCCTATAAACTATGATAATATTGTATATGTAGTTAATTTCTTTGAAGCGAAAGATGCAACGATTCAGAAAATGACGCCCAAAATAGTTTTGAAAAAATTGGAAAAATGTAGAGAGGATGCGGAGAATTAGTTTAATGGTAATTAAATTCATTCGCATATCAAAATGAATTATAGGTTGCTTGAAAATTGAAAAAATAATTTTGAATTGATAAAGGATGTTACGAGCTTTCCCAATTAACATTTCCAGATGCAACACAATATGCATCTGGACAATTCCCATACATTCCCCTATGACATCATGGATGCAGGGAAGGGGAGATGAGTAAGGCTACTATCCGCATTAACAAAGAGTGTAAGCACGATAACTGGTACTTTGACAATCATGCAGCGTTTACGCATGAAAGATTAAACTATATTTATGTGAGAGTTAATTCCACCGCAATGGGACGGTGGAATTAACTTTTGAAATTTCAAGATGCAAAGAAATGAGAATATTTTGAGCAATTATCCCATGAATATGAATAGAGTGTATATCATAATAGAATATGAACGTAGAAGGAAAAAATGAATATAAGTACTTAGTAAATGTTTACTTAGTTAGAGGGAGAATATACATATGGAAAAAGAAATGATTATTGCAGTAAATGAGGAATCAGCAGAAATATTTAAAGAATTTGCAAAGAAAAATGATAATATATATTGCGTTGAACATAAAGCATTTATCGGATTGACGGAAATAACCGAATTTATGATTGATATTTCACCTGAATTTTTAGCCGCATTGTCGGCTTATTTGATTGCTCAACTTCAGTGTAAGACGGAAATAAGAATAAAAAAGGGGGATATGGAAATAGAGATAAAAGATAAGAATATTACACCGGACATGGTATTGGATATTCTGAATAAATTAGAGCAAAAAAGGAAGAGATAACAAATGCAAGATGGAGTATATATTGAGTATTTAATGGAACAACGTATTATGCGAAGAACAAATATAATGGATGAATTGCATAAGATATATGCCGGAAAATATGAAAGATGGATAAGGCAATATCTTATTTCTAAGCAAATCTTGGAAGCACCATTATTTATTTTTTGTAACACTCTGTATAAGCTCCCAGACACATTTAGAATTCGCAATAATAGTTTTTTTATTGGAGACTATCAACTGTATAAATACTTGTATGATTGGAATTATGAAGAACACCAGGATATTTTGGTGGAATTATGTTTAAAGCAGTATATAGAATCGTGTTATTTAAATGATAAATTGGATGAAGCATATTGGCTATGCTTAACATGTGATGGCTTGGAAAATTATAAATCAGGAGATTATTTTGAAGATAAAACAATATATTATTATGGAGAAAGGACCGGGATACAAGAAGAGTTTACTCTCGTACATGAAGCAGCGCATTATGAATATAGATTTATAGATAAAGAAAAAGAAACCAAAGATATACGTGAAATTTATAGGCTAGTGCCACGTGTTAGGAAAATAAGTGAGAAATTAGCAAGAGAAAAGAATGATGATGGCGATAAGAGGCTTTTCGAAGAGTGTTATTGTGATGCAGAGTCTATAAAATTTATTTTAGATAATTATATTTCTAATGAAAATATAAAAATAGAGGATATATTTTTTTTACTATTTAGAACACTCTTATACATATATATTTTAATGTATATTCATTCAATGACCTTAGAAAAGGATGAAACACCACGAAAGTACTATGATTATCAATTGTGGGAATTAACATATCGTATGGCAAATATGTATACTGTAATATATGAATGGTTGCTCGCTAATATGCCAGAACAGGTAAATGTACTTAAAAAGATCTATAGTGATTATACAGAGACCTTCAAAAACAAGATGAAAAAAGTGCGTGAGGTGATAGAAAAGCTGAAAGATATAATGCAACAAAATGATGACAATATGAGAAAATTAAGTAAGAGAAGCGAAAATGAAAAAAAGCAACTTATAAAGGAATATCTCAAATTATGTTGAGATTGTCAGACGGCACATTGTGGGAGGTATGTTGTAGAAAATTTCAATAGTGGTATCTGTTACCTTTACATCAACTTTCTTTTTGATGTATTCATAAGGAACTGAGTATAGCATTCCATCCACAGATATGTGATAATTGAACTGGACGGTGGCTGTCTTCCAGTCGCTCAGTTCAAAACGGGTAGAAGGTAATGGTGCCAGCAATGGTTTTTCTTCCTTAACATGTACGATTTGTCATCTAAATTTAATACTTTTTATACATCGCATGCTGATAAGTAATTCTAATGTTGGAAAAATATATGATTGTGAACTTCCTGCAATAGTTGAATTCTAGCACCATAACTTATTTCTTTCACTGACAACTATTCTAATACACAGGGGAATTTGGTTATTTTGCCATGTTGACAGATGCAGGTAAGTCTTGTATCATAATTTCAAAGCATACATTCTAACGATTCAGACAGCGCAAGCTGATCCATATATCTAAGTTCTTTCAATGAATTCTATGCTTTTATACCCTATTAACCAAGTAAGAGCATAGTGCGTTGAGAGACAGGTGGTGGAATCGTCTACATCTATCCTTTTTTCAGGTACTATGGGAATGGAGGATACGATGAAGAGAAAGATATTTGCGGAGGTGTGTATCTATGGGAAAGACTGATACCGCCACCAAGATCTACATTAGAAAGAACAACATTTTTGCAGATGCATTCAATTACCTGATCTATGAAGGAGAAGCTGTTGTTGACCCGGATCGGCTTACAGAGGTTGATACAACCGAGATTGCGATGCCGTTTGGATCACCGGATGACAAAGAGGAGCAATCAGATGATCCGGTGCAGAGATATCGTGATATTCTGAAATCGGCTGTCATCATGCAAGAGGATGAGGCTGCATATATTTTGTTTGGAATCGAAAACCAAACGGACATACATTACGCTATGCCTGTAAGAAACATGATTTATGATGCTTTGCAGTACGGCAAACAGGTTGCTGATACAGCAACAAGGCACAGAAGAAATGATAAGAACGCAAAAGGACACTCCAAAAGTGAATACCTGTCGGGCTTTTATAAAGATGATGTTTTGAAACCCGTGATCACACTTGTGATTCACTTCGGCGCAGAGGAATGGGACGCACCATTATCACTGCACGAGATGATGGGTGTTAAGGATCATAAGCTGTTGCATTTTGTGCAGGACTATCAGATTCACCTAATTGACCCGGCAAAATTGACAGAAGCAGACCTGGGGAAATTTTCTACCAGTCTGCGAGAAGTGATTGGGTATATCAAGTATTCTAGGGATAAGGATAGACTGGCGAAAATTTTGAAAGACAATCCCCGAATGGTTATCGACAGAGAGGCTGCATTGGTTATCAAAGCGGTCACCAATACACCCATAGACATTCAGGAAGAAACGGAGGAGATTGATATGTGTGAAGCGGTGGAAGCTATGCTGAACGAAAGTGAAGCAAGGGGCATAGAAAGAGGTATAGAAAAAGGAAGAGAAGAAGGCAGAGAAGGATTATTGACGTTGATCTCTCGAATGAGTGCCGGTGGGGATTCAGACAAGGTGGTGCAGTTGAATGATTCGGCTGTCTTGGAAGCAATGTTGAAAAAGTATGGAATAGAGTAATATATCAGAAATAGTCAAATCTGCGGATTTGACTATTTTATTACTTTTCCCGTGATCATTTCCCGTAATCTAAGCTTACAAAAGATTGTTAGATTTTGTAAAATAGCATAGAAACTCAAATAGTGATTTTTCATCTGTGTCTGGAATACAATCATTATCGTATAAGAACTTGATCAATTCCGGAAAAAGCCTGAAACAAGCTTTCCGGAGCGGACCAATCGGATGAGGTTTTTCAGTTATCAAATACAGATACCCCTCTATTTCTACAGAGGGAGTAAACCCAAACAGAAAGAGCAGAAGAGGACGAGAGTCTTCTTCTGCTTTTTGTGCTATATAATCTTGAATGAGGACATGCATGGAGTGAATATCAAAATCATGCCAGATAGGGTCCAGTGGCTGTCTGGCTGTCGAGATTAAATCGGCGTTGAAGTTTTGATCTATCTGAACCATTTCCTGCATGAGGCAGTAGTCCCTGTATTTTTGCAATGATTTAGCAGTAATGGGATTTTTAGGGTATCTCTGATTATAGAGAGAGGTCAGGTAGTCAATAGCTTCATTTCCGGTCAGCTCGTTTTCTCTTAGAAGCGTTTTATAGTGTGTTACCATGAGGTTTGTGTGCTGGCTGTAGTTGTAGGTACCGGCTACATAGTTGATAAAAGTATGCTGTAGGGGGCGAAACAACGCAGTTGTTAATTTCCCACGGACAGGGTTATATGTACGAATAACGTCAAGGAAAGTAAGGAAACATTCCTGAATGATATCTTCATAGTTGATATAGGAACTGGTAGCAAAATATTGACGGCATTGCCCGGTGATAAATGGCAAATTTTTTCCCCACAAATAGGTCAGAAGGGCATTGGATTCTTCACAAGGGGAGGAATAGGAATTAAATTTTTCAATGAGTGTGGCTTCCGTGCCGGTATCATAGATACTATTTTTCATGTGTCTAAAGCGCTCCTGATGCTAAGGATAAAATCGAATACTCTATTCATAATAATAACCTCTTGAATTATATAAAACAATTATATTATGTATGAAAGTTTTAATAAATGACATAAATTTTTTAATGATCATGGAGAATAACACTCTGCAGCATACAATATTTGATGATTTTCTAACATAAATAATTGCAAATTAAATTAGTAAAATGGAAATTATTATAGAAATGTCAAGATCGTGATGAGATTTTTATAAGAAAGAGGATTTGACAGTGAGTGAAAATTATCCGCTTCGTCCGAAGGAGGACAGGGAGCACATTATCAGAAATAAATTTACGATGCTATCGTTCCTATGTAGCATATTGGTGATTTATATACACACATTTAATCTGGGTACCTATCAGATTGACGGCAATAGCCTTGGGGTAGGAAAAGCCGTATACGAGATAGAAAGCTACATGAATGCTATGATCAGATTCGCGGTTCCCATGTTCTTTATAATTTCCGGGCTGTTGTTTTTTAGGACATTTGAGATGAAAAATTTATTCTCAAAATGGAAATCAAGAGGGAAATCGATTGTGGTACCATATATTATATGGTGTACCTTGTACTATGTATACTATTTGATTCTGACAAATATGCCTGTCATTAAGGATAGGATGAATCAGGAACCGGTTTCATTTTCCTTTATAGAATGGCTACGTTGGCTGACGACGGACGAATACTATACGCTTTGGTTTCTACAGAATCTAATCGTATTTATTGCTTTGGCACCTGTGATCTATGGATTACTGAAGGAACGTTGTAAAAAAATACCGGTCGGATTTGCCTTGTTGGTGATTAGTATTTTAGCTTTAAGGCGTGTAAATATAGGTATATTTGAGGGCTTGGAATATTATTTATTAGGCAGCTATATCGGCATGAACCTCAAGGATAAGCTGGCATATAGAAGTAAGGCTGTTACTGCGATTTCTGCATGTTATGTAGTATTTTATCTCATACGAGGCTTTCGGACGAGTAATGTAGTAATGATTAGCTTATTCTGTATTTCTCTATGGTTTGTGTTGGATAAATTTGTACATGAGGATAATCTGCCATGGTGGATGCAATTGACTTTCTTTACCTATGTTGCGCATGATATGCTATTAGAAGCATTCGAAAAAATACTTTTTGTGGTGGTGGGCTCGAATCCGGTAGCTGCATTATTGGATTATCTATTTATGCCAATGATTGTAATGTTGGTATTAATAGGGGTAGCATATGGCTTGAAAAATAAATTACCGGTAGTCTGGAAGACAATTACAGGAAGGTAGGCTTCATACCTGATAATGGAAAATCAGGATAGGATGAATATGGATTCCAAAGAAAAAAGAAATAATTACATTTATATTTTAAAAGCACTCGCAATATTCAGCGTAATATGCGCACATGCCACGCCGCTTGCGGAAGGCAGCAGCAAATGGAACATGCTCAGTGCACAGGTACTGGATTATCTGGGGACATTTGGTGTGCCGGTATTTTTCTGCATTTCCGGGTATTTGTTCGGAGGCAATACGAGAACCTGGCGGGCGTTCTGGAAGCGGAAAGCGACGACACTTTTTTTACCATGGATCTGTTGTGAGACATTATTGTGGCTCTATGTGGTGCTCCGGAAGGGTGGAATCAGTGTGTCTGCATGGCTGTTGTTCCTCCTGGGATATCATCACACGACATATTATCTTACAATATTAGTGATATTTTACGTGATCTATTGGAAAATACGTAAGCCCGGCGTGATCCGGGTACTGAATGTTATCTCTGTGATCAGTATGCTGGAAACCGGATGGAATGTTGGAATCTTTCATCAGGTGAACACGGTATTGGATAGTTATTATCTGAATCCGTTTAACTGGATGCTGTTTTTCGGAATGGGTCTTCTGATTCGGCAAAAGGCACAGGAAGCAGAGCGGAGCATCAGATGGAGTAATTCACTGGGAATCTTATGCGTGTGTGGGAGTATCGTGTATTTTTCTGTTCATGCTTATTTCGGATTGGAAATGTACTATTTTTCGAGATATGCCGTGATCGGTAATCTGTTAAATCTGGGAACGGTGGCATATCTCGGTCAGATATTGATGAATTTAAAGAAAAAGGAGTTGCTTTTAAAACTAGGTGACTGGTCTTTTGCCGTGTATTTGTTGCACCAGTTCGTAGCGGGACTCGTAGTGGCGGTCACGAATCATTGGGACTGTTTTGTACTTATCTTATGCCGCCCATGGATCATATTGGTGATCACAGCAGGCGGAGTGATGGTGGTAGACCGGCTCTTTAGCAAGAAGCTGTGCTGGGTGAAGAAACTGATCGGAATCCGGTAAGCATGAAAGCGGCCCCATAGTAAATTTACGCCGGGACGCACTTTGGTGGTTGAGGAAATGACATCAGAATGATATAATCAAAATAGTATGCAAAATGTAACTATTAGGAGGATACCATGGAAGAACGGGAAATCGATTTGTTAGATATGATCGCAGACATTCTGTCTCATTGGAGAGGACTGTTGGCAGCGCTTATCATAGGTGCCATTTTGATGGGAGGACTCAGTTATGTGAAGTCTTACCGAAATGTACAGAGGATACAGAGTGTAGAACAGGAAGTGCTCAACAGACAGTCGGTAGACAATCAGATTGCACAGCTGGAGCAGCAATTGACCCCGACACAGGCGCTGGCGGTGCAGACATTAATAGAGCAGGAAAAAGCGTATGCAAAGCAGAAGGCATACCTGGAGAATTCGTTAAGCATGCAACTGGATCCGGAGCAGATCGCAGAGAGAGACCTGATCTACAGCATCACAATGGAGAATCCCGAACAGAGCTGCCTGTTGACACAGGTGTACACAGATCTTATCAATAGTACTTCCATGTACCAATGGATAGAAGAAAAAACAGGAATCGCAGCAAATGTTGTCGGAGAACTGGTTTACACGGAAGCAGGCAGGAATGACAATGCGGTTGTGAATAATGCCCGGAACGGTGTAGCTGCGAATCTGATGAAAAGCAATGTGAAGATCATTGTGCGTGATGCGCAGGAACCGGATTGCGATCAGCTGGCAGAGGCTGTCAAAGAGTATATGACAGAGCAGCAGAAGACATTGGAGCAGAGACTGGGTACCCATCAGCTGACACTGCTTTCTGATACAGGAGCTACGGTAGCGGATGCCAATCTCAGAAACCTGCAGCGTAACAGTGTGAATGACCTGACGACACTGGCGACAGCGGTCGGAAAAGCGAAGACGGATCTTACCGAAGAACAGCAGCAGTATTATGACTTACTGACATGGGAAGAGAGTGAAGCGGTAGAAGCAGAACAAAACGATGCTACCGGAGAACAGTCGGCAGCGAGTCCTTCAATCAGCAAAAAATATGTGCTTTTGGGAGCTGTTTTATTTGCATTTGTTTATGTGGGAATTCTGTTCTTGATCTATATTTTCAATAGTAAGATCCGTGTATCTGATGAACTGCAGACTTTGTATCATATTCCGCAGATTGGTGTGGTTGTCAGAGACTCCGGTAAACAGTTTGTGTTTGATAAGTGGATTGATGATCTGCGGCATTATGGAAAACGCAAATTTAATGCAGAACAGTCCATGGAGCTGGCTTTCGCGGCAGTGAAGATTGCGGCAGCGAAGAACCGGTTAAACAGTATCTGCCTGATGGGATGCAATCTGGATGCCGGCGCCGGAAAAGTATGTGAGACATTGAAGACAGCACTGGAAAAGGAACAGCTGAATGTTACGATTCTGGACAACGTGCTCTACAATGCGGAAGCCATGGAAAAAGTGGATGCCATGACAGGTGTGGTATTGGTAGAGAAGGCAGGTTCCACGCTGTATCATGAGATTGCCGGAGAACTGGAATTGCTGAAGAGACAGGAAATCGCAGTATTAGGCGGCATCGTAGTAGAGTAGAAAACAGCTGTTTGAGGTAGTGAGTGTATGGAGATGAATAAGAGAGAAACGAAAGTAACATGGTTGGATGTGATTTTGGCGCTGCTTGCGGGAACTGTAATTGTAGCAGGGATTCTCTGCATAGCGCAGACGATATGGTCAGGATATCATTTTCTGGATGATCATGAATTGTTTCGGATAGAACAATCAGCAAATCAGGGGCAGCCATTGTTGACCACAGTAAAAGCATGGATTCAGAATGATATGAGAGTAAGGTATCGTCCGCTGTACTGGACAGAACGGGTGACCGTAGGGTATTTGTTTGGGAGTAATCTGACGGCATGGAATATTTGGACTGCTGCGAAGGGGGTTTTTGCGTTTGCACTTTTGTATTTAACAGCGCGATTTCTAAAAAATACAAGACTAATAAGCTTCGTTTTCCCTATGATAATTATGTTGGGAGCACAGTTTACACCCTGGTATCGCAGTGCAAATCAGGAAAGTACCGGACTGCTACTATGTTCCGCGATTCTTTGCCTGATAACAGCGCAATATAACCACAGAAAATTTACGTCAGTTGCGTACAATGTTCCGATTGTGATTCTGGTCGTTTTGTCTGGGCTGGTTAAAGAGAGCTTTACCTTGTTTATGCCGGTGTTCCCAGCTTTGAAGCTTTGGCTGGAATATTGGGATGGCTGCGATGCTTCTTGGATGGGAACTTCTAGAAAAGGGCGTTTGTTGCGGATGATTCGTAAGAATCTTGTAGTATATTTGTGCATTCTTGTTGCGTTTCTATTTAATGTTTACATGATCTTGTTCCGAGTAGGAGTGGATCAAATCAGTTATGCTGGTTTTCATAAGGACACCAACTTAGGACAATATTTATATGGAATCAGCAACAGTTTATTCCAAAATATGAAATGGAATACATTGATTGCAGGATTGTTATTACTTATGATGCTCTTATGCTATCAGTTGATAGAGAAGTACAATATAAGGAAATATTTAAGCTTATGTGCAATTTTAGTTTGTGCGATGGTGCTTCAGTTGGTAGCTCATGCTAAGAGTCAAATGTGGGAAAGATATTTATTTCCATACATTATTGCCTATGCACTGTTATTTGTTCTTTTGGGATATCACATTTTTGAGAAAGATAAATTCCGAAGGAAGATTTACTTCGCGGTATTACTAGCATTGTTGGGGATGACGGTTCCGACTGCAGCGAGATCTGCGCGGGATTATGCAAAAGACGGAGAGTGGACGCGAGAGTATTTTCAATGCATCTTAGAAAACACGACATCGGAAGACCGAATTGTGGCTGCGTTAGCTGATGGAGAAGTAGATCTTTCTACAGAACGTTGGCTGGAGGCGCATGGTAGATCGCAAGTGTTTTCGTTTGTCGGTGAGGAATGGAAAAACATGGATCAGTTAGGCGAGGCATTGACAGGAGAATGCTCATGGGAAAATGTAAAAGTAATAACTTGTTATAGTTATGCCCAGATTTATACATTGTCATTCGTAGACGGAGTCTCAGAGGATGATTTCGACACTTATACATTTGGAAATTATATGGTAATGGTGAGAAAATAACCTGAAACGAGCAAGCAACAGTGTGAGTCACAAGGAATAAACAGAAAGGTCCGGTGTATAACCGGACCTTTTGGTTTTACTTAGATTCTATTTCTCTAAATCAATGGTCTTGAGTAATTCCTGAATCTGCTCAACAGTCAGCCACTCGGTATTATTGCCGGAACTGTAGGAGAAGCCTTCGGGGACTCTCTTGCCGGTAGGAACGGCACGTCTGGATTCACTCCATACCATCTGCGGATATACGATGAAATGCTTGTCATATTCGTAGGTATTCAGGGAGTCTTCTACGGTGACCATGATCTCATGAAGCTTTTCTCCTTCGCGGATACCGACTTCCGGCATCTCGCATCCGGGCAGCATGGCCTGTGCCAGATCAGTGATCTTGAAGGAAGGAATCTTGGAGATGAAGGTCTCACCGCCTTTGGATTCTTCCAATGCTTTGATCACCAGTTCCACGCCCTGCTGCAGGCTGATCCAGAAACGGGTCATGCGGTAATCAGTGATGGGAAGCTCCTTACCGCCGTTTTTAATAATGTTATGGAAGAACGGAATAACGGATCCGCGGCTTCCGGCTACATTGCCGTAACGAACGATGGAGAAGCAGATATCCTTGCTTCCGGCATAGGCGTTGGCAGCAATGAACAGCTTATCGGATACCAGTTTGGTACCGCCATACAGATTGACAGGATTGACTGCCTTATCCGTAGACAGAGCTACGACCTTCTTGACACCGGTATCCAGTGCGGCATCAATGACGTTCTGCGCACCGTGGATATTGGTCTTGATGGCTTCCGCAGGGTTGTACTCACAGGCCGGAACCTGTTTCAAGGCAGCGGCGTGAATGACATAATCGACACCCTCGAAGGCTCTGGTCAGGCGTTCCTTGTCTCTCACATCACCGATGAAGAAACGAAGCTTGTCTGCATACTGCTTGAATTCATTCTGCATGATGAACTGTTTGAACTCGTCACGGGAATAGATAATGATTTTCTTGGGATTGTAATGATCCAGGACATATTTGGTAAATGCCTTACCAAAGCTGCCGGTACCACCTGTGATCAAAATGGATTTATCATCTAATAACATAATGTCCTCACTTTCAAAACTAAAAATTCCTAATTATAATAGCATATTATATGGGAAAACGCAATTATTAAGCAATTTATATTGACAGAAATGGTTGAACATCCTTTTTTTTTCTGCCATAATGAGAAAAAGAGGAAAAAATACAGCAAACAGGAATGAGTGGGAAGAGAATTTCTTGTGGGAGGACGGAACGTGTATACGTATGCATTGTTTGGACTAATATGGTGTCTTATTTGTTACGTGGGTTTTAAATTCTCGGCGAATTGCAAAATCCCGGCTTTTATAGCCTATATCATATTGGGAGTCGGACTGTTGGTCCGGATCGTATATTCTGTGAAAGTATTCGGATATACAGGCGATATTATCAGCTTCTCGGATTGGGGAGCCAGGGCGGTAGAATATGGCTTTTCCGGTTTTTATGTCAAAGATTTCCTGACGGATTATCCGCCCGGGTATGTGTATGTCCTGTATGCGATCGGACGGATCCGCGCGCATTTCCATATTGCACAGTACTCGGTCATGGATCTGTTTCTTTTGAAGTTCCCTTCAATCTGCTGTGATGTGATGTGTAGCTATCTGATCTACAGAGAATCCCGTAAACGCATGCATTTTAGCGAACTGCAATCCGTTTTCCTGATGTCAGCGTACCTGTTCCAACCGACGGTAATTCTGGATTCGGCGTGCTGGGGACAGGTGGATGCTATCTATACGCTTGTGGTAGTGATCCTGTGCCTGCTTCTCATGGACGGGCGAATGCTGCCGGCGTATGGGATCTATGGCATTGGAATCTTGTTGAAACCGCAGACGATTATGTTCACACCGGTTCTTTTGGGTGGAATCATAAACCATGTTTTCCTGAAAGATTTTTCCTGGAAGAAATTTTTCCGTAATCTGGTCGGCGGTTTCAGCGTGATCGGTGGTATGGCGTTGGTGGCTGCGCCGTTTGGCCTGGGGAAAGTGATTTCGCAATATACAGATACGCTGGGGTCTTATCCATATACCAGTATAAATGCATATAATTTCTGGACGCTGGTTGGTCTGGGCGGACGGGATCAGGACACTGTTTTTCTCTTTTTGCCCTGCAGCGTGTGGAGCAATATTGTGATTGTCCTGGTGGTATTGTTTACGATTTTGATTTTGATTCGCTGTCGGGATAAAATATATTGCTATTTCCTGGGAAGTTCATTTATTATTTTGACCATGTTCACGTTTGCGGTGAACATGCATGAGAGATATATGTTCCCGGCGTTGGCACTTGTGTTGTTTGTCTTTATTTATCAGCCGACGAAACCTGTGTGGCTGTGCTACAGTGCGTTTTCGGTTGCAACCTTTTGCAACATAGCATGGCAACTGTTCAATTTGTGGAATAGGGCACCGGGAAATGCACAGCTGCTTGCGGTTAGGATTTCGGCAGTGATCGTGGGATTTGTGGTGTTTTTTTATGGGATAGTGATTGCGCGGTGTGGATTTGGAAAAAATGTTAAAAACAAAGAATGATGTTAGGAACTACTTTACAGATACGAATGCTCCGTCGGTGACTTCCGACCGCGTCATTTACACAGCATCTGATTTCGCCCGTTCTTCTCTGCTGTCGTTACAGGAGACGGGAACGCTCTCGGCGTTAAAACCGCATACCTCTTCACGTTCCAATCTGGATTCCTACTTGTATTTTACGGTACTGTCAGGGAGCGGCAGACTGACTTACGGTGGGGAGACCTATGAGCTGCGTGCCGGAGATTCCGTATTCCTCGATTGTACGCTGCCGTATGCACATACGACGGAAGAAGAGCTTTGGACGCTTGTATGGTGTCATTTCGATGGCCCACAGATGTCACATATTTATGAAAAATACAAAGTACGCGGTGGAAAAACAGTCTTCCGGTCACAAAAGACTTCGGAATACCGGGAAATTCTCGAGAAACTGAAAACAGTTGCAGCTTCGGATTCTTATGTCCGCGACATGGAGATCAATGCGCTCTTATCACAATTGCTGGTGCTTTTGATGGAGGACAGCTGGAATCCGGAAAGCAATGCCGTGAAGGGAAAACGGGTGCAGGTGGTCAGTGTGCGGGAATATATTGACGGTAATTATGCCTCGGAGATCACGCTGGAAGGACTGGCGGCACAGTTTTTTATCAATAAAACGTATTTATCGGAAATGTTCAAGGAACAATATGGCATAGCACTGAAGGATTATCTGGTGTCCGTGAGAATCACAGAGGCAAAGCGGCTGTTGCGCTTCACGGACAAGACAACAGAAGAAATTGCAACAATGGTCGGGATAAATGGTGCAGCATATTTCAGCAGAATGTTCAAACGTGTGGAAGGTGTTACGCCTACGGAATATCGAGGAATGTGGTAATGAGATACAATAAATCCGAAGAAAGTACAAGAGAAACCGAAGAAAGTGTCTTTGGTTTCTTTTTTTATTATACTATAATGAGGCTATAGTTGAGACGTACATTACGCGGCGCAAAGCGTATGCAGGTCTAAATGAGGAAGATAGGCAAGAGATATGTAATATATGGGCAAAATGATACCCCATAGGAAAACGCAGGAGGTAACGAAGTGAAGAGAGCACTGATCACAGGAGTAACAGGACAGGACGGTTCTTATCTGGCAGAACTGTTATTGGAGAAAGGATATGAAGTCTACGGCATGATCCGTCGTTCTTCCGTAGATTATAGAGAACGCATCGCGCATCTGGAGGGAACTCCTCATTTTCATCTGAAATTCGGCGATCTGGGAGATTCGATCAGCCTGGTAAAATTGATCGGCGAGGTGAAACCGGATGAAATCTATAATCTGGCAGCGCAGTCTCATGTGCAGGTAAGCTTTGATGTGCCGGAGTTCACGGCAGACATCGATGCAACCGGTGTATTGAGAGTATTGGAAGCTGTCAGAGTGTGTGGACTGGAGAAGACTTGCCGGATCTATCAGGCATCTACTTCTGAATTGTACGGAAAGGTAGAGGAAGTACCGCAGAAGGAGACGACACCTTTTCACCCTTACAGCCCGTATGCAGTGGCAAAGCAGTACGGCTACTGGATCGTGAAGGAATACAGAGAGGCTTATAACATGTTCTGTTGTTCCGGTATTTTATTCAACCACGAGAGCGAGAGACGCGGTGAGACCTTCGTGACGAGAAAGATCACACTGGCAGCAGCCAGAATCGCACAGGGCAAGCAGGACAAGCTGTATCTGGGCAATCTGGATTCCCTGCGTGACTGGGGCTATGCGAAGGATTACGTGGAGTGCATGTGGCTGATCCTGCAGAACGAGAAGCCGGAAGATTTCGTCATTGCGACAGGCGTACAGCATTCTGTACGTGAGTTCGCCACACTGGCATTCCATTATGCCGGCATCGAAGTGGAATGGCAGGGAGAAGGCCTGGACGAGAAGGGAATCAACAAGGCGAACGGTCAGGTCATCGTGGAAGTAAGTCCTGATTTCTATCGCCCGACAGATGTGGTCAATCTCTGGGGAGATCCCACCAAGGCGAAGACAGAGCTGGGCTGGAACCCGACCAAGACAAGCTTCGAACAGCTGGTAGAACTGATGACGAAACACGACATGGAGAAGGTCGCTGTGGAAAGAGCGGAAGAACATATCCGTACCAATCTGGCAGAGTATCTGGAGAAGGGTGTCGTGAAATAAGACTACCAAGGATTTAAAAGCGTAATGAGTATCAAATGGTCTATGCTAAGATAGTAAAAATAAGAATGAACGCTGAAATGTAAATTGCAAAAAGTGAGAACGATCAAGAAACGCAGCATTGATGCTATGATTAAACTTATGGTAACGGTAGTGGCTGGAAGATAAATAGGATAAGAAGGTAAAAGAAAATGATGGAAAAAGACGCTAAAATATATGTCGCAGGACACAAAGGCATGGTGGGCTCTGCCATTGTCCGGGAATTGAACAGACAGGGCTATACGAACATTATCACACGGACGCATCAGGAACTGGATCTGACCCGTCAGGCAGAGGTAGAGGAATTTTTCGCGGCAGAGAAGCCGGAGTATGTGTTCCTCGCAGCAGCCAAGGTCGGCGGTATTGTGGCAAACCAGAATGCATTGGCTGATTTCATGTGGTTCAACATGACCCTGGAGATGAATGTGATCAATTCCGCATGGAAAAACGGATGCAAGAAGCTGGAATTCTTAGGAAGCTCCTGTATCTATCCCCGGATGGCGCCGCAGCCGATGAAGGAAGACTGCCTGCTGACCTCTGAACTGGAGAAGACGAACGAAGCGTATGCCCTGGCGAAGATCTCAGGACTGAAGTATTGTGAATTTCTGAATAAGCAGTACGGCACAGACTATATCTCTGTCATGCCGACGAATCTGTACGGACCGAATGACAACTATCATCCGACCCATTCCCACGTATTGCCGGCATTGATCCGTCGTTTCCACGAGGCAAAAGTAGAAGGCAAGACAGAGGTGACCTGCTGGGGAGACGGCTCTGTGCTGCGTGAGTTTCTGTATGTGGATGATCTCGCCAACCTGTGCGTATTCCTGATGAACAATTACAGCGGCAATGAGACTGTGAACGCCGGTACTGGCAAGGAACTGACAATCAAGGAACTGACCGAACTTGTGGCAAAGGTAGTCGGATACACCGGAGAAATCAAGTGGGATACGACGAAACCGAACGGCACCCCAAGAAAACTTCTGGATGTCAGCAAGGCAGAGAAACTTGGCTGGCATTACATGACGGAACTGGAGGACGGTATCCGGTTGGCGTATGAAGATTTCCTGAATAATCCGATGAGGGCAGAGCGATAAGAGTAATTTAAAAGAAGAATAATTATAAGAATAGATGCAAAGATACCTGTGCAGCAAGAACAAATAGAGATGGCAGGTATGGGAGAAAAGATTTTATGAATATCGTATTACTGTCGGGTGGCTCCGGCAAACGCCTATGGCCCCTATCCAACGATGTCAGAAGCAAACAGTTTATCAAAATATTCAAACAGGAGGACGGCTCCTACGAGTCCATGGTGCAGCGTGTCTATCACCAGATCAAGAAGGTGGATACCGAAGCGACGGTGACGATTGCTACGAGCAAGACGCAGGTATCCGCGATCCATAATCAGCTGGGGCAGGATGTCGGAATCTCCGTGGAACCCTGTAGAAGAGATACATTTCCTGCCATCGCGCTGGCTACTGCTTATCTGGTGGACGTACAGAAGATCTCCCCGGAGGAATCTGTGGTCGTTTGTCCGGTAGATCCTTATGTGGAAGCGGATTATTTTGAAGCCCTGAAGCGGCTTTCTGCCCAGGCGGACAAAGGCGAGGCGAATCTGGTGCTGATGGGGATCGAACCCACCTATCCCAGTGAAAAATACGGTTACATCATTCCGAAGTCATCGGATGAGACTGCGATGGTAGCGACTTTTAAAGAAAAACCGACTGCGGAGGTGGCAAAAGAGTATATCGCACAGGGAGCACTGTGGAACGGCGGTGTCTTTGCTTATAAGCTGAAGTATGTCATGGAGATTGCTCATAAATTAATTGATTTTACGGATTACCATGATCTGTTTGCAAAGTATGAGACCCTTCCGAAGATTTCTTTTGATTATGCGGTAGTTGAAAAAGAAGACAAAATCCAGGTGCAGCGCTTCTCCGGTCAGTGGAAGGATCTTGGTACCTGGAATACGCTGACGGAAGCCATGCAGGATGCTGTCGTGGGAAAAGGAGTGCTGAATGACAACTGCTCCAATGTGCATATCGTGAATGAGATGGATGTGCCGGTGCTGGCGATGGGATTGCATGATGTCGTGATCTCGGCATCGCCGGAAGGCATTCTCGTATCTGACAAAGAGCAAAGTTCCTACATCAAGCCGTTCGTGGATAAATTCGAACAGCAGATCATGTTCGCAGAGAAGAGCTGGGGAAGCTTCCGCGTGCTGGACGTCGAGAGCGGTTCAATGACCATCAAAGTAACGCTGAATGAAGGACATTCCATGAACTATCATAATCACAAGCACCGTGATGAGGTCTGGGTCGTCATCTCCGGAGAGGGAATGGCCGTGATCGACGGCACGGAGAAGCAGGTGAAAGCCGGGGATGTGGTAACGATGCCTGCCGGATGCAACCACACCGTGATCGCCCGGACGGAACTGAAACTGATTGAAGTACAGATTGGTAAGGACATCAGTGTGCAGGATAAGGAAAAAGTAGAGAGATAAGCATCAGACATGGATGACACATTTTGCCTCATGGCACAAAGAACAATAGGCGACAATATTTTTCAAATGTGGTATGATAGGATAGTAGTTTACTTATGCATTTTGTACAACAGTTGCATAAGACAACGAATAATCAGGTTGAAGAGGATGCTGCTATCATGAGTTTTATGACACAGGAAAAAGTTGTTGCCTTTATTAAAATGAGAAAAAAGCAAGTTCTGTTTTGGGGAATTCTTGCGTTAGCGTTCCTTTTACGCTGCATCCGTTTTGCGGCAGTACCGGACGGAATCAATCAGGATGAAGCGATGGGTGCAATGGATGCCTGGGCATTGTCACAGTATGGAACGGACCGGTTTGGCACTTTTCTGCCGGTGCATTTTGCAGCGTGGCAGACGAGTCAGATGAGTGTACTTTTGTCTTATTGCATGATTCCGTTGATAAAAATCTTCGGATTCAGTACGGTGACGGTGCGGCTGCCGATGCTGCTGATCTCAACGGGAGCGGTTGCATTGGTATATCTGGTGGGGCAAAAATTGTTCGGGGAACGGATCGCACTGGTGGCAATGCTGCTGACGGCGGTCAATCCCTGGCAGTTTATGCAGAGCCGGTGGTCATTGGACTGCAATCTGTTCCCACATGTATTTTTACTGGCATTTTATCTGCTTCTGCTGGGGCTTGAGAAACGGCGCTACTTGTATTTAGCCATGCCGGTGTTCGGACTTACCTTTTACTGTTACGGAATTGCGGCATATTCCGTGACCGCGTTTTTGTTCGTATTTTTCGTGTGGTGTCTGTGGAAACGACAGATCAGGTTTAGAGAGGGCGTGCTGTGTGCTGTACTGTTTACTATTGTAGCACTGCCGGAGATCATCGTGCTGGGGATCAATGCCATCCATTTCGGACAGACGATAGAGACGCCGCTTTTTACCATGCCTTATTTCCCATATAGTGTGAGAAGCGCGGATATTTTACTGTTGAATTTTTCGTTAGCCCAGTTGGGCAGGAATGCCTGGGCACTGTTTAGCCATGTTTTTTTGCAGTTGCCGGATATTTTTTTTAATTCCATTCCGGCATTCGGCCCACTGTATCATGTATCGATTCCGTTTGTTTTCGCCGGCATCGTGATCTATACCGCGAAGCTGTTTGGGGAAAAGGATACGGCGAAACAGACGAAAATGCTGGCATTGTGGGGATTCCTGATCACGGGGATCTGGGTCGGGCTGATCACGTATGAAGTGAATATCAACCGAGTGAACATCATTTTCTATCCGTTGCTTCTGTTATGTGCCTATGGAATTGATCTGGCAATCCAAAAGTGGAGAAAACTGTTGCCGGTGATCGTGGTGGCTTACGGCATCAGCAGTGTATTGTTCTTCGTGACCTATTTTACAAGTTATGCGCAGGAGAGCGGAAAATACTATAACAGAGATTTCCTGAATGCGATTGTGGAAGCGGACAACCTGGAAGCGTATGACAGCCTGTATATCACGGGGAATCTGGGGTGGCAGTTCAACCAGTCGGCAACAGAGATCCTGACGCAGTATGCCTGCAGGATAGATGCGCTGTACTATCAGGGAAAGAGCAATTCCTCTAATGGCAGAGAACTTCCGGACTATGCGGACCGGTATCATTACATATATCCGGAAAAACAGGGCGGGGAGCTGGCCGGACTGGTGGGAGACGGTCTGCTGGTGCTTCATAAGGATGACCTGGAGTATATTACGTTTGGCTATAAGGAGATCGACACAGTAGGGGATTACATACTGGTTACAGTGCAGAATTGAATGAAATGATATCAAAGAAACAAAAGGCGTTAGGGAAGGATTTCCCCTAACGCCTTTATGATTGCCTTGCCGAACAGGAAGCGCCCCTCTTCGTTGGGATGGACGGCATCAACCAGATAAGCGGCCACGTTTTTGTCATTCCATTGTAAGGTATCATTGACCTTCAGGTAAGAAACCTTTAGAGCTGCTGCAGTCTCTCCGGCAGCGGTAACAAAATCGTCCAATACTTCTCCGCACTCGTTGTTTTGTGCAGTTCCGTTGTCAAAAGCAGAAATGAAATTGGAAGAGACGATCAGAATCTCTGCTTCCGGATAAGCAGTTTGCAATGCCTGTACGCCGTCCTGCAGTCCTTTACAGTATTCTTCCACGGTATAGCCGGAGAAGTAATCGTTTAAGCCATAATTGATGACGAAACATAGCTTTTCTCCGGTGGGAAGCGCGGTGTTGTCATCTGCCAGAAAACGCTGCACCGCACTGGGAAAGGATTTGTCAGAGGCATCAAGCTGCGTGGCAGAAGAACCGCCGATGGCAAGGTTGTCTGCGTGGGCACCGGTAAGTGCACTGATGACGCCCGGAATCGAAGCAAAATCATGATAGTTGCCCAAAACGCTGTCGCCGAAATACACGATATTGTAGTCGGACAGATCCGGATAAGTAACAGGTGCGGCTACAGCGTCTGTGATCAGGCTGCGAAACTGCTCGATGCTGTTATTTTCATCGGTGGTACGCAGGGGAAGCGCACCACTTAATACCAGTAGCATTGTGTAACGTGCCGCTTCGGCATTCAGCTCCAGAGGCGTCGCATAGGCATCCGGGTTAGCAATGAGCCATGCTTCTCCGCTGGCAAAGTGCATCCCTACGTTTTCTCTGGCAGAAAGCGGAGCGTTCAACACCTGTACCAGATTGCAATAGGTGTCCAGATCGGCATCCGCATGCGCCTGCCAGTATTGCAAAGACGGCGTAGAGAACAGTATGGTAAATGCGGTCTCCGGGTGGGCATCAATATAGGACAGGAGTTTCTCGTCCAACGCAGTATAGAAGCGGTTATTTTGATGAAGGCTGCTGTCCCAGAGCGCCATGGGATCCAGTATGAGAAGTACATTGGTCACCTCATTTCCGGAGGAAAAGGCTGCTGTAAGATAGTCGGATAAATCGGAGAACGACAGGATCCGGTGGGAACATCCTACCGCTTCATATCCCATATAGGTAGGATAAATATCTTCCGGGAAGGCTTCCGGTGCATACATGGACAGGAATACGCCCTGGTAGGATTCCTGTGCCAGACGCTGCAGGTCAGCAGAACGTTTTCCGGGTTCATAGAATTTATAATAGAGAATGCTGCCGGTCACAATGCCGAGTAACAGAAGCGCGGCAAGGGCGAAAAGCAGAAATTTCCAGGGAGATTTTTTGGAGGTATGTTGTCCGGTCATGGATATCATATCCTTTCTTACGTTTTTATAAATCAGATTTTTATGGTAAAGCTTCATTTTATGGATTTGTCCTGTCGACGACAAGAGTATCTTGTCGTGAATGAATTTTTTGAGGACAAAATCAATGTGCTTAGATAGATTTATTATACTTCACAAGAGCGGCGCTGCCAACATCATTGTTGTTTTTCTCCCGGCAATATGATAAGATGAAGCAGTGAATCAATGTGCGGTTTCCAAGACGCAGACACGCATAAGATTTAAATGTGTGATTACAAGAAAAGAACAGAGACAAAAGCAGATACAGAGATTACTGTAAGAACAATGTCATAAATAGCAGCAGGACAGGAGGAAAATATGGAACAGTTAGCTATCTTTGGGGGAAAACCGGTACGGGAGAAGAAAATATTTTATGGACGGCAATATATTGATCAGGCAGATGTGGATGCTGTGGCAGCGGTTATGACCAGCGATTATATTACCTGCGGACCTAAGGTGAAGGAGCTGGAAGAGCATTTATGTGAATTGACGCATGCAAAATATGCAGTAGTCGTATGTAACGGAACGGCGGCACTGCACCTGGCAGCACTGGCAGCAGGATTTGGCGAAGGAGATGAGGTAATCGTAAGTTCAATTACTTTTGCAGCCTCTTCTAACTGTGTCTTATATGTGGGTGCAAAACCGGTATTCGCGGATATTGATCCTGAGACTTACAATATTGATCCGGCATCCATCCGCAAACTGATCACACCGCGCACAAAAGCGATCGTTGCGGTAGATTTTACCGGACAGGCAGTGGAACTGGATGAAATCCGTGAAATATGTAAGGAACACAATTTGCTGCTGATTGAAGATGCAGCACATGCCATTGGTACGAAATACAAGGGACAGCCGGTAGGTAGTCTGGCGGATATGACCTGTTTCAGTTTCCATCCGGTAAAGACAGTGACCGGTGGAGAAGGCGGTGCAATTACTACCAATGATGAAAAATTGTATCGTCACCTGCTGCGTCTGCGTACACATGGCATCACCAGAGATCCGGAGGAGATGGTTCATCCTACGGATGCTCTGTGGTACAACGAGCAGGTGGAACTGGGATTCAATTACCGTATGACCGATTTTCAGGCAGCACTGCTTTTAAGCCAGTTGAAGAAACTTTCTGTTTTTTCCGAACGCAGAAAAGAGATCCGCAGGCGTTACAACGAGGCATTTGCCGATATGCCGGAGCTGATCTTGCAGAAAGAGATTCCGGAGTCTGACACGACCTGGCATCTGTATGTACTGCATCTGAATCTGGATAACCTGAACTGTGACAGACGTCAGTTCTTCGACGCACTCTATGCGGAGAACACCTGCCCTCAGGTACATTATCTTCCGGTATACTGGCATTCGTATTATGAGAAGCTGGGGTATGAAAAAGGACTGTGTCCCAATGCGGAGAAATATTACAACGAGGTTATGAGTATTCCTCTGTATTACGGGCTGACCGATGAAGACGTGGAGGACGTTATTCACGCGGTGAAAAAAGTGGTGGCTTATTATACGAAGCTGAAATAAAGAGCAGATATGTGCAGTGAGTAAGCGGAAGGAACCTATGTAACGAGTATGTTGCATGGCACATATTGTGCGCATATTCGTAGAAAGCATATTTAACAGAGAGTTGTAAAACAATGAGACAGAAAACAAAGAAACAAAATCCTACCTCAACCCCAAAAATAAATATCGTGTCTCTCATCGTATTTACCATCATGGTGCTGATTGCTTCGATGGTTACTTTCTGGCTCTTTTACCGTCAATGTGTGGAAAGCATGCTGGAAACGGGACGGTATCATTCCGATATGAAGGCTTATATTCTGGAAATGCAGGGACTTGACAGCGGATACAGTTTTCCTTATCCCATTCTATTCAAGCTTGCAGCGGCAATCCATCTGGTCACGTCCTCTCTGGACACCGGAGCAGAACTGGCTATGGCACTGGCAACCATGCTTCTGAACAGTGCCGCCATGATTGCGCTGAAGCTTATGCTGGACAGACATTTGGGAACCGGGTTGCAGCAGAGTAGGTCGGCCGGTGATACGGACACCCGGCGACAAAAAACGCTGTCGGGGCAAGCTGTGGATGACACCCACGAGCGACCATCCATGCCGGATGGTTTTGCAGATGCCCGCAACCAACAATCCGTGACGGGCAATTCTGTGGGAACGTCATGGAAAAATAATAGATCGTCAGGACAAGGGTTGACGAGTATTTTAATCAGTGTAGTGGCGGTATCCCTGTTTTTTGTATCTATGGTATATCCCCCCACGGGGATTTATCTGCCGGGGATCCAATACAAGTATTTAGGCGTATTTACTCCAAATCCGTTTCATAATGCAACGTATATGGCGGCGCGTCCTTTTGCAATTCTTGCGTTTTTCAAATACGGAGAGCTATTACCGCTGTATGAACAGAAAAATGCGTGGAAAGAGCATACCTGGGACTATGTACTGTTTTCCCTGTACCTGTTGTTGGCGACCATGGCGAAACCGAGTTTCACGATCGTGCTGGTCGGCGTGGCGGGACTTCTGATGCTATGGAGACTGTTTCGCAGCAGATTTCAGAATTTCCTGCCGACCTTGTGGCTGGGGGTATGCTTTCTTCCCACCTTTATCGACCTGCTCTACCAGTTCCGCGGCGTGTTCGTACCACAGGAAGGACAGGAAGGCGGCATCGGAGTTACCTTTGGAAATGTGTGGATGCAATACTGCAGCAATATTCCGCTTGCCATCGGTCTTGCCATTGGGTTTCCGTTACTGGTGTTGCTGCTCAATTATAAAGACCTGAAAAAAGACAGTATCTATCGCTTTTCCTGGCAGATCTATGTGATGAGCTTTCTCATGGCGTTTGGCCTGTATGAAAAAGGATTCCGGGAGATGGATTTCAACTTTGCCTGGGGATACATGTATGGAATCTTTTTTGCATTCATCGGAGCGATGCTGGTGTTGCTACGGGCTACGGCGGAAGCTGTGGAAACTGCGAAAACTGCCTCTAAGGTGCAGATCCGCAGGAACTACGGAGTGATCGGGATACAGTGGCTGGCATATCTGTGGCATCTGGTGTGCGGACTGTATTACTTCTGGGGATTCCTGCAAGGGGCGATGTATTATTAAATGGCAAGTTAATTAAGCAAAAGGGACGGACTCCCGGAACGAACAGAATGCCTTCTGGCAGCTGTAACGTCTCC
>CAKRRS010000033.1 GCA_934394665.1 uncultured Acetatifactor sp.
TTCCTATAAATTTTACGACAGGAGGGTTACACCAATGGTTCAGTTGATTGTAGGCAAAAAGGGTAAGGGCAAGACAAAACAGCTGTTGGACAAAGTAAACAGCGAAGTGAAGGATATTTCGGGAAGTATCGTATATCTGGACAAAAGTACGAAACATATGTATGAACTGAACAACAAGGTGCGTCTGATTGACGTTTCCCGTTACATGATCGAGAATGAAAGCGAATTTATGGGGTTCGTAAGCGGTATTATTTCTCAGGATCATGATCTTGAACAGATGTATTTTGACAGCTTTTTGAAGATTGCGGCTCTGGAAGACAAGGACATTTCCGCAGTTGTCGAGAAACTGGACAGAATGAGTGATTTCTTCCAGGTAGATTTCGTTCTCAGTGTATCTAAGGATGAATCCGAATTACCGGAGTCTGTGAAGGATAAAATTATTGTTTCTTTGTAAGAAAAAAAGTACGGACTATAGTTTCACGTATGAGAAGCCTCGGATGTCAACCGGGGCTTCTCAAATGTAAGGGAGGAAGGAGGTTTTACTGTATGGCGAAACAACAGAACCAGAAAATAACAGAAATTAGAAAACCTTTGAACCTCAATATCGGTATGCTCATTTTTGGAGCAATTTTTATCTATGTCATCATTTGTGTAATCATGTATTTCCAGACAGATCATATTGTCCGTTATGAAGTAACGGAAGGATCGCTTGCAACCAATAATATCTATCGCGGAATTGCTATCCGCAGTGAGAATGTTGTAACTACAGATACGGCAGGATACGTGAACTTCTATGCAAGAGAGGGAGAGCGTGTCGCCAAAGGAGATACGGTATATATTGTGGATGAAACCGGACGCCTGAACGAAGAACTGGAAGATGCCAGCCTGGGCGAGAATACCCTGAGTAATCAGGAACTCTCCGAATTCCGGAATGAAATTGTGAACTTTATGCATGGGTATGATGATGTAAATTATGAAAGTACCTATGATTTTAAATATTCTTTGAAAAATACGGTTTTAAAGCTTGCAAATGTAAACATGCTGCAAAGTATTGAAAACGAAAACAATGGATCCGCCGGGAATGTTGTGAACTTCTGCTATGCACCGATGACGGGAATTGTGGCTTATTGGACAGACGGTTATGAAGATTTGACCGCAGAAGGTGTAACAGAAGAAGTTTTTGATAATAAAAATTACGAGAAAAAGCAGATGCTTGGTAATGAACTGATGGCTGTCGGAGATCCGGTGTACAAACTTTCCACGGATGAGAACTGGTCCGTTGTCATTCCCATAGATGCGGAGCGTGGTGCCCGGATGCAACAGGAAGATTATGTGAAAGTCCGATTCTTAAAGAACCAGTATGAATCCTGGGGACAGGCAAAACTTTTTACAGGAAGTGACGGCAATACGTTTCTGTCTTTGACGTTCACCAATTCGATGGTCACTTTTGTGGCTGACCGTTTTCTGGATATCGAGCTGATCCTGAACGATGAGATCGGACTGAAAATCCCAAATTCTTCGATTGTGGAGAAGGAGTTTTTCCTGATCGACGAAGATTTTGTTACAACGAATGATGCTTCCGGTGTCCGGGGAGTGATCAGACAGTGCTATCTGGAGAATGGAGATATTTCCAGTGAATTTGTGGAGACAGATCCTTACAGCTATGATGAGAAGGAAGGCGTCTACTATATAGATACCTCGGTATTAAAAACGGGAGATATTTTGTATAAGACGGACAGTCAGGAGACCTATACTGTCAGCAGGCGCGCGACACTGATCGGCGTATATAATGTTAACAAGGGGTATGCTGATTTCAAACAGATCAATATTTTATACCAGAATGAGGAATATTCCATTGTAAAGGCAAATACGACGTATGGTCTGAATGTATATGATTATATTGTCCTGGACGGTTCGGCGGTATCTGATGACCAGATTATCACGAATATAAAAAAGACAGATACGAACAAAACGGATACTTCTGCCGCAAGTTCAGAGCCTGTAGCACCGGCTGTCAGTGATAATGATACGACGACGGATACGGAAGCGACAGATACAACGGCTTCCACAGATGAGAGTGTTTTCGAGAGTACAACGCCTGCTACCGGCGAAAGCACGGAAAGTCAGGGATAAAAGCAAGACTGCAGCAAGAGCTTATTGCAGCCTGCCGGAAAGGATGGCAATATAGATGGAAGAGATAAAACAGAAGGAACAACTTACCGAAAATTACAAGGTGATAACAGAGAACATTCAAAAGGCTTGTGAAAAAGCAGGAAGAGATGCATCGGAAGTTACACTTCTGGCGGTCAGTAAGACAAAGCCTGTGGACATGCTGAAATGTGTCTACGACGCAGGTGCCAGAGACTTTGGAGAAAACAAGGTGCAGGAGCTGATCGATAAAATACCACAGTTGCCTTCGGATATCCGCTGGCATATGATCGGACATCTGCAGCGCAATAAGGTAAAATATATTGTAGATAAGGTGTATCTGATCCACAGCGTAGACAGCCTGAGACTTGCAGAAGAGATCAGCAGAGAGGCTGTAAAGAAGCAGGTCGAAGTGAATATCCTCATTGAAGTAAATGTCGCACAGGAAGAGAGTAAATTCGGTACAACGGTAGAAGAAACGGCGGAATTGATCCGAAGCATAGCTGTTTTGCCGGCAATCCACATCAAAGGGCTCATGACAATTGCACCTTTTGTAGAAAATGCAGAAGAAAACCGGACGTATTTTCAGAAACTACGGCAATTAGCTGTTGACATCGGAAATAAAAACATTGATAATGTTTCTATGGATATTCTTTCTATGGGGATGACGGGAGATTATATGGTTGCCGCACAGGAAGGTGCTACGATTGTACGGGTAGGAACCGGTATTTTCGGAGAAAGAGATTACAGTAAGACGGTATCACAGACAGAATAGAAAGAAAATAAAGGAGACACACAACATGGGTGTAATGGATAAATTCCTGAATTATATGAAGCTGAATGATGACGACGATGAAGGTTTCTATGATGATGATTATCTGGATGATGAGGAAGAGGTAGAACCTGCGAAGAAGTTCAGCCCTGCCAAAAGCAGACAACAGGCAGCGGACGAAGATGATCCGGATGCTGGCAGCAAGCGGACCACCCAGCCTAAAGTAACACCGATCCATCGTTCTGTGACGAAGAAAATGCCCGGAACCGGCATGGAGGTATGTGTGATCAAACCGACTTCCGTAGAAGATGCCAGAGAGATTACAGAGACGTTGCTTGCAAACCGTACCGTGGTATTGAATCTGGAAGGACTGGACGTAGATATTGCACAGAGAATCATTGATTTTACTTCCGGTTCCTGCTTCGCTATTTCGGGAAATCTGCAAAAAATATCTCATTATATCTTTATCATTACGCCGGCAAGCGTAGATATCTCCGGTGATTTCCAGGATATCTTCGGTGGCGCGGGATCCTTTGAAATGCCTATTAACAACGGAATGTCATAAGCATATAACTTCCTGCAGGGATCTGCAGGAATTTTTTTCAAAAGAAAAGAAAGCATTGCGAAAGTAGCATTGCAGAATGCATGATTACAAAATGAAAGAGGAAGAACGGTTTGCAGTCGGACCGTAGGGTGAAGGAAATGGCACAGAGATTACCGGTACTTTACAACAAAAAGCCATGTTATGATATTGTATTCCGGCAGTCCTTTGACGGATTGTGGGAAGAACTGCAGGAGCTGGGTGCAGTTGAGAAGAGATTATGTATTGTTACGGATTCCAGAGTGGATGAATTATATGCGGGACAGATTCTGGAACTGTTAGACGGAAAGTGCCGGAAGGCTGTAAAATATGTGTTTCCGGCAGGAGAAGAACATAAAAATCTGGATACCGTGAAAGACGTATATCGTTTCCTGATTGCAGAAGGATTTGACAGAAAAGATATGCTGCTTGCGCTCGGCGGCGGCGTCACCGGCGATCTGACCGGTTTTGTGGCAGCCACTTATCTGCGCGGCATTGATTTCGTACAGATTCCCACAACGCTTCTGGCACAGGCCGACAGCTCCATCGGCGGCAAGACCGGCGTGGACTTTGACAGCTACAAGAATATGGTAGGTGCCTTTAAGATGCCCAGGCTGGTATATATGAATCTGTCCGTGCTAAAGACACTGGAAGAGAGACAGTTTTATTCCGGATTTGCTGAGGTAATGAAGTCTGCGCTGATCAAGGATGCCATGTTTTACGAATGGCTGATCGAGAATATGTATGAGATCTGCGAGAGAGATCTGAATACATTGGAAGAGATGGTGATCCGCACCTGCTCCATTAAGAAAATGGTTGTAGAGAAAGACCCTACCGAGCAGGGAGACAGAGCGCTTTTGAACCTCGGACATACCATCGGACATGCCATCGAAAAGTACAAGAATTTTGAACTGTACCATGGCGAATGTGTGTCACTTGGCATCGTGGCTGCAGCTTATATCTCCTGGAAAAAGGAAATGCTTTGCATGGAAGAGTTTTATGAGATCCGGGACATGTTTGTACCGTTCTATCTGCCGATTTCCGTAGATGACATCGATCCGCAGGAGATTTTGAAACTCACCAAAGCGGATAAGAAAATGGAAGCAGGGACGATTAAGTTCATTCTGCTGAAGAAAATTGGAAAAGCAGTCATTGACAGAACCGTTACAGACGAGGAAATCCTGGCTGCAATTAATGAAATTAATTTTAGTGAAGAGGACGCCCATGAATAAAGAAAAAAAGAATCGTATGATTATGCTTTTGATAGATGCTTTGATTGCTGCAGTATTATTAGTACTGGATCAGTTTACAAAGCATCTTGCAGTGGTACATCTAAAAGACAGACCGGCTTACGTTATCATAGACGGCGTGCTGGAATTACAGTATCTGGAGAACCGGGGTTCCGCATTCGGTATGCTGCAAAACCAGAAGGTATTTATCCTGTTTGTCGGGGTCGTATTTCTCGCCGTACTTTTGTTTTTCCTGTTAAAACTTCCGGAACAGAAGAAATTCAGAATCGTACATGTCCTGCTTGCTGTCATCATTGCTGGCGGTATCGGCAATATGATCGACAGATTCCGTCTGGATTATGTGGTTGATTTTATTTCCTTCGTCCTGATCAATTATCCGATTTTCAATGTGGCGGATATTTATGTGGTAGTTGCTACCATTGGTCTGTTTATTCTGTTTTTGTTTGTATACAAGGAGAAGGATCTGGAATTCCTCAATTTTAAGCAGAATCGCTATCGGGAGATGAAATAATGGAAGAACTCCGGTTTCAGATCGCGGAAGATATGGAAGATGAGCGGATCGACAAATGTATTAGTACTCTTGTGGAGAACTTGTCCCGCTCTTTTATTCAAAAATTAATGAAAGACGGAAAGGTTCTGGTGAACGGAGCACCGGTGAAAGGAAGCTACCGTGTAAAGTGTGATGACGAAGTAGTGTTCTCCGTGCCGGAATCCGTAGAGCCGGATATTGCACCGGAAGATATTCCATTGGATATTCTGTATGAAGATACAGACCTGATCGTTGTGAACAAACCCAAAGGCATGGTGGTACATCCGGCAGCCGGGCATTATACCGGTACGCTGGTTAATGCCTTAATGTATCATTGCGGCAAAGACCTCTCCGGGATCAACGGTGTGCTGCGCCCGGGCATCGTGCATCGGATTGACAGGGATACCACGGGATCTGTCATTGCATGTAAAAATGACAAAGCACACAGAAGCATCGCTGAGCAGTTGAAAGAACATTCCATCAATCGCAGATACCGGGCAATCTGTTACGGAGAACTTAAGCAGGAGGAGGGCACCATTGACCAGCCCATCGGAAGACATCCGACAGACCGGAAAAAAATGGCAGTCAATCCGCTGCACGGGAAAAGAGCTGTGACACATTATCGTGTACTTAAGAGATTTCAGGGATATACTTATATAGAGTGCGTTTTGGAAACGGGAAGAACACACCAGATTCGTGTACATATGGCAAGCATCGGTCATCCCTTGTTGGGAGATGAAGTGTATTCCCACCGGAAATGTCCGTTCATATTACAGGGACAGACCTTACATGCCAAAACCTTGGGATTTATCCATCCCTCGACAGGAGAATATTTGGAGATCGATGCACCGTTACCGGAGTATTTTCAACATCTACTGGAGATACTAGCGTAACATCGGCCTTGTATTTTTTAGAGAAAAGAGGCACTTATGAATCTGTTTGATATTTTAGGCCCCGTGATGGTCGGCCCCAGCAGTTCTCATACTGCGGGAGCGGTCAGAATCGGGTATATTTCAGAAAAATTACTTCAGGACCATGTAGTGAAGGCGAAAATCCTTCTGCATGGTTCCTTTGCTACTACCGGAATCGGCCACGGAACCGACAAAGCATTGATTGCAGGACTATTGGGAATGCATCCGGACGATATCCGGATCCCGTCTGGTTTTGAACTGGCGAAAAAGTGTGGACTGCAATTCGGGTTTTCCACCATAACCCTGAAGGATGCGCATCCGAACACCGCGGTATTACAGCTTGTCGGGGAACATGGGAGGAAAATAGAAGTCCAGGCGGCATCGATCGGCGGCGGACGTATTATGATACACAAGCTGGATGGCATTGAAGTGAATTTTTCTGCGGAGAAGTCGACGTTGATCGTCCATAATGTGGATCAGCCCGGACATGTGGCACAGGTCACTTCCATGCTGGCAGAAAAACAGGTAAATATCGCAACCTTGCAATTATATCGTGACAAACGCGGCGGATATGCCGTTATGGTCATTGAAACGGATCAGGAAGTGCCGGAAGAATCTGTGGCGTGGCTGGAACAATTGGATGGAATCATTAAAGTGACTTATATCAATGTGGGGGATTAGTGTGAGAAATGTGCCCGATAGCACATTACTCACAAGCCATATTTATATGGCTTTGGCTATATTGTGTCGCAGGCGCCACAAAGTAGCCCTTATCGCAATGTGAATCTACGATTCACATTGCGATTACCTCCGACGCAAGAAAGCGTCTGCGGAATGGGGTAGAAAAAGAGATGTCCTATCAGTCATTTGCACAAGTATTGAAAATATGTCATGAAGAGAAAAAGGAGTTCTGGCGCGTTTTCTTAGAAGACGACATGGCAGAACGCAATGTAACAGAAACAGACAGTATGGCACATATGCGTGCCACCTGGGACGCAATGCTGCTGGCGGCTGCTACCTATGAAGGAGATATCGCATCTCAGAGTGGTCTCGTGGGTGGTGACGGCAGACGGATGGAAGAATATGCCCACAGAGCCGGAGCAGAATCTTTGTGCGGAGAATATGTGGACGGCTGTATTGCCGGAGCCTTACAGATGGGAGAATCCAATGCCTGTATGAAGAGAATCGTGGCTGCGCCCACCGCCGGAGCCTGTGGTGTGCTTCCGGCGGTGCTGGTTCCTTATTTTCAAAAGCGAGACAGAAATACGGAAAAAATCCTGCGTGCCATGTATGTTGCTGCTGGAATCGGGCAGATCATAGCGGTGCGCTCCTCCATCAGCGGTGCAGCCGGGGGATGTCAGGCAGAGATCGGCGCGGCAAGCTCTATGGCAGCCGGCGCACTTGTGTATCTACAGGGCGGAAACTATGAACAAATTGCCACAGCGGCAGCCATGGCCATGAAAAATCTTATGGGTCTGGTGTGCGATCCGGTGGCAGGCCTGGTAGAAGTCCCCTGTGTGAAACGAAATGTGATTGGCTGCGTCAATGCCATGGCGTGCGCGGATATGGCAATGGCCGGTATCACCAGCAGAATCCCTGCGGATCAGGTCATGGATGCCATGAAAGAAGTGGGTGACAAAATGGATGCTTCTTTGAGAGAGACGGCACTGGGTGGTCTGGCGAGAACGGAAGCAGGTATCAAAATAGCGGAAAAGATGCAGACATTACATGAAAATTGTTGAATTAGAACTAAAAAATCTGATAATTAGTTGATTTTTTGTTAAATATCACGTATAATGTAATTACAAAAAAGCTAGTTTCAGTTCAGCAGAAAGTGGGTGTGTGTATGAATACTATTATTACCATCGGACGTCAGTTTGGTTCCGCAGGCCGTGAGATCGGTGAAAAGGTTGCAGAGTATTTCGGAATTAAGTGTTACGACAAGGAACTTCTTACAAGAGCGGCACAGGAAAGCGGTTTTTGTGAAGAGATGATTCAGAACCACGATGAGAGACCTACCAATTCCTTCCTTTACAATCTGGTCATGGATACCTATTCCTTTGGCTACAATGCCTCCTCTTTTGTTGATATGCCGATCAGCCATAAGGTTTTCCTGGCACAGTTTGATACGATCAAGAAGATTGCGGATGAGGGACCTTGCGTTATTGTAGGCCGTTGTGCGGATTATGCACTGGCAGATTACAAGAATTGTATTAATCTCTTTATCTTCGGCGATGATGATGTGAAGACCAAACGTATCATGGCAAAATATGATCTGACCGAAGCCAAAGCGAAGGAAATGATCACGAAGAAGGATAAACAGCGCCAGAGCTATTACAACTATTATTCTTCCAAAAAATGGGGCAGAGCGGACAGCTATGACCTGTGCATCAACAGCAGCGTACTCGGTATCGAAGGTACGGTAAAACTGATCATCCAGTATGTGGAAGATTTTGAAAAAAAGAATAATGCGGATCTCATTGAGAAATAAGCAGCCGCGAAGAAAATTATTTAAAAATTATTTGAAAAATTGAAAAAATTTGCTTGACGAAACAAGGCACCTCATGCTATTATACTACGGTATGCCGCATAACTAGGTATAAGTGTGTTGGATTTTAAAATCTTTCACCACCAAAGTTAGCGAGTAAATAATAGGAGGTGCCTTATTATGTACGCAATTATTGCAACAGGTGGAAAGCAGTACAAAGTTTCTGAAGGTGATGTGATCAAAGTTGAGAAGATCGATGCAGAAGCTGGTAATACTGTTACTTTTGACCAGGTGATCGCAGTAAGTGACAATACCCTCAAGGTTGGTGCTGACGTTGCTAACGCAACTGTTACCGCAACCGTTATGGAGCAGGGTAGAGGTAAGAAGGTTATTGTATACAAGTACAAGAGAAAAACCGGTTACCACAAGAAGAATGGTCATAGACAAGCATACACTCAGGTTAAGATCGAAAAGATTAACGCATAATCGTTATGACAACTATTATCATTCGTAAGAACCATACCGGAATCTATCAGGGATTCTATTGTATGGGGCATGCAGGATATGCAAAGAAAAGATTATTTGGCAGAGAACCGGATATCCTTTGCGCAGCGATTTCGGTACTGGTACAAAGTACCATCGGTTCGCTTTCTGAGTTGGCCGGAGAAGAGCTTCAGCTGACACAGAATGAGGAGACAGGCTTCATCAAATGTGATTTTCAGAGTGTTCTGCAGGACAAATCCGTATTTTTGATGGATGCTATGGTGTTTTCACTACAGAATCTAAGCAGACAGTACGGTGAACAGTATTTGCAAGTAAAAATCGAGGAGGTGTAGACCATGTTTAACTTTAACCTTCAATTTTTTGCACATAAAAAGGGAGTTGGTTCTACCAAGAACGGTAGAGATTCCGAATCCAAGAGATTAGGTGCGAAGAGAGCTGATGGCCAGTTTGTAAAAGCTGGAAATATTCTTTACAGACAGCGCGGTACAAAGATCCATCCCGGTGTCAATGTTGGTATCGGTGGAGATGATACTCTGTTTGCTTTAGTTGACGGTGTTCTCCGTTTCGAGAGAAAGGGCAGAGACAAGAAGCAGGCTTCCGTATATCCTGTAGAGAAATAAGTTGATTTAACCAGGGCTTCAAACATACTGATTGTTTGAAGCCCTTTTAGTCCGTAAAGGATTTTTGTCGGAAAGGAGAACAAAATGTTTGCTGACAGAGCTAAAATTTACGTAAGAAGCGGTAAAGGCGGAGATGGTCATGTGTCCTTTCGCCGTGAAAAATATGTTCCCAGTGGCGGCCCTGACGGTGGAGACGGTGGTCACGGCGGCGACGTGATCTTTGTTGTAGATGAGGGGCTGAATACCCTGATCGATTTCCGGCACATCCGTAAGTACAAGGCCGGAGACGGTGAAGAGGGCGGCAAGAAGAACTGCCGCGGTAAGGATGGGGAAGATATCATTATCAAAGTACCTGCCGGAACCGTCATTAAAGAAGCACAGAGTGGGCAGGTAATTACGGATATGTCGGGGGACAACAAGCGTGTTGTTCTCTTAAAAGGCGGTAAAGGCGGCAATGGTAACCAGCATTATGCCACCAGTACTATGCAGGCTCCGAAATATGCGCAGCCCGGACAGGCAGCGCAGGAACTGGAACTGCTGCTGGAACTTAAAGTAATTGCCGATGTGGGACTGGTGGGATTTCCTAACGTGGGAAAATCTACTTTCTTATCCAGAGTAACCAATGCCAGACCGAAGATCGCCAATTATCATTTTACAACGCTGAATCCTAATCTGGGTGTTGTGGATCTGGAAGGCACCGGTGGATTTGTCATTGCGGATATTCCGGGACTCATCGAGGGAGCTTCCGAAGGCGTGGGCCTGGGACATGAATTTTTACGTCACATTGAGCGCACCAAAGTGATCATTCATATTGTGGATGCTGCCGGTACGGAAGGAAGAGATCCGATTGCGGATATCTATGCGATCAACAAGGAACTGGAAGCCTATAATCCGGAAATCGCGGCCAGACCGCAGGTGATCGCGGCAAATAAGATCGACGCGATTTATACGGAAGACGGTTCGGATCCTGTAGCAGCGATCCGTGCGGAATTCGAGCCGAAAGGAATCAAGGTATTCCCTATGTCCGCAGTAACAGGACAGGGCGTAAAAGAATTATTATATGAAGTGAATGACATGCTTTCTAAGATCGGAGAAGAGACGACCGTCTTTGCGCAGGAGTATTTCCCCGAAAGCATGACCGGATCTGTGGATGATGCCTATACGGTAACCTACGACGAAGAAGAGGATGAGTATGTTGTGGAGGGTCCCAAGATCGAAAAGATGTTGGGATATACGAATCTCGACAGCGAGAAGGGATTTACTTTCTTCCAGAATTTCCTGAAGGATGCCGGTATTTTGGACGAACTGGAAGCACTGGGCATTCAGGAGGGCGATACCGTACGCATGTATGGTCTGTCCTTTGACTATTATAAGTAAGCCGTTGACAATAGAAAACAGATATCCGGATGTAGAGAAGTTTTATAAAGATGATATAATGAGTGCAAGTGGGTCAAACATGCTTGCATGATTGACGAACGACGAATTGAATCACGATAGCAGTGGAGAGCATCGAAGATGCGAATCGTGATATGATGAAAGAAGACCTACAGAGGATGGAAAGGAAAACAATATGACAAGCAAACAGAGAGCCTATTTAATGAGTCTGGCAAGCAACCTGAATCCTATTTTTCAGGTTGGAAAATCCAGTCTGACTCCCGAACTTACCGCAGCAATCGGTGAGTCCTTTAACAATAATGAACTGATCAAAATCGGCGTTTTGAAAAACTGTTTTGACGATCCCAGAGCAATCGCAGAGATGGTGGCGGAACGTACCCATTCCCAGGTGGTACAGGTGATTGGCAAGAAGATCGTATTATATAAGCCGGATAAGGATAAGCCGAAGATCGAACTGCCTCGTTAAATGTTTGTATTCGTATTGCTGCAAAGGCAAAGGGAGGGGCACATGGGCAGGATAGGCATTATGGGTGGAACCTTTAACCCCATTCATACAGGGCATCTGATGCTGGCAGAATATGCACTGGACGTGGCCGGTCTGGATCAGGTCTGGTTCATTCCCACCGGCTGCTCTTATCTGAAAAGAAAAGACGGTATTGAGATATTGCCGGCAGAGGACAGATATCGTATGGTAAGTCTGGCAATAGCGGATAATGAAAGATTCCGCTGCCTGGATATGGAAATGAAACGCGAGGGGAATTCTTACAGTTACGAGACGATGGAACAGCTGCAAAGAGAACATCCCTCCGATCAATTCCTTTTTATCTGCGGTGCGGATTGCCTGTTTGCAATAGAATACTGGAAATGTGTGGATCGTCTGTTCGCGGTCTGTGAAATACTGGCGGCTGTACGGGGAGATGCGGACGTGGAAAGTATGCAGCAGAAGATTAAGGAGCTGGAGGAACGTTTTTCGGCAAAAATCAGTCTGCTTCCTTTCCGGCGGATAGAAATCTCTTCCTCTGAGATCCGTTCCAGAAGAAAAAAGGGACTTTCCGTGCGTTATCTTGTACCGGAAGCAGTGCGGAAATACATGGAAGAAAAGAGGCTTTATCTGGATGAGTGATACTTTAAAAAAGCTGACAAAAGAAATGGAACAGGTACAGACCCCCAGGCGATTTACGCATACATTGGGCGTAGAGTATACAGCAGCCGCGCTTGCCATGCGTTACGGGGCAGATTTGGAGAAGGCACAATTAGCCGGTCTTCTTCATGATTGCGCCAAATGTATGGAAAATGATAAGCTGCTGTCTGCCTGTGAGAAACATCATATCCCGGTAACAGATGTCGAAAGACGCAATCCTTATCTGCTGCATGCGAAAGTCGGCAGTTTCCTGGCAAAGAAAGAATATAAGGTAGAAGATGAAGAGATTTTGAACGCTATCTTGTACCATACGACGGGACATCCGGGAATGACGCTTTTGGAAAAGATTATTTTTACCGCAGATTACATCGAACCGGGCAGAAAGCAGGCACCCAACCTTACGGAAATCCGCAGGCTGGCATTTACGGATCTCGATGAAGCGGTGAAAAAGATTTTGGCGGATACGTTGGAATATTTGAAAGCCGGAGAAGGCGAAATGGATCCGATGACAGAAGAGACATATCAATATTATAAGTAAACATGCGCAAAAAGCAGAGTGACGAAAGTCTATCCTTGGTTTGGACAAAATTTTGAAAGAGAGGAACAGGAATGAACGAAGAATCCAGAAAACTGGCGAAAATTGCCATAGAAGCATTAGAAGATAAAAAAGCGGAAGATATCAAAGTTATCGATATCAGCCAGGTATCTACGATTGCAGATTATTTTATTATCGCAGGCGGCAGCAACTCCAGCCAGATCCAGGCTTTGTGCGATAACGTGGAAGAAAAACTGGGAAGAGCCGGTTTCCCCGCAAAACAGACAGAAGGTTATGAAACTGCCAACTGGGTCCTTCTGGACTTTGGAGATGTGATTGTCCATGTGTTTGACAAGGAAAACCGTCTGCTCTATGATCTGGAACGCATCTGGAGAGATGGCGTACAGATCCCCACAGAAGAACTTTAATTTTCAGAATTTCCCAAATGGAGAAAGAAACTGATCAGATACAGACCGCTGATACCTACAAGCACATACACAATCCGGCTCAGCCATGACATGTCACCGAACAGGAAGGCCACAAGGTCAAACCGGAATAATCCGATCAGCCCCCAGTTGACTGCACCGATGATAGCTATCGTAAGAGCGGTTCCGTCTAAACATTTATTTCCCATATTATCCTCATTTCTGCGCACGTTTTGGTATCATGGATTTGTGCCGCGTACGCACGGACACAACCATAATCCGGTTCCATGTGAAAATCGTTTTTGCACACGGAACAACTGATATTTTGTCTGTACAAGGTTTCCGCCTTGTGCAGACATTTTTTTGAAATTTTCTAAACAGGTTCCAGTGATAGTATTTCCTACAAAAACCAAAGTATACATTTTTTAAGCTGAAAAAATCACATTATTGATCTTATTTAATGCCATAAAACATCAAATAAGATAAATACAGACCATTGACAAATAAAATCGAAGCGTGTAATATACAAAAATAATAATTATGCATTTGTATTTTTGTATACATTGTTAAAAAGGAGGAAGATATTATGAAGAAGTTTAACAAGTTTTTAAGTGTTGCCGTAGCTTCTGCTATGGTAATGTCTATGGCCGGCTGCGGTAACGCAGACAATGGTTCCGCTGCAACCGGTACCGGTGCGGCAACCGAGAGCGCAGCAGCTGACAACGGTGCAGCAGGCGGCAGCGTATTTAAGATCGGCGGTATCGGACCGACCACAGGCGGCGCAGCAGTTTACGGACTGGCAGTTCAGCATGGTGCAGAGATCGCAGTAGAAGAGATCAATGCAGCAGGTGGTATCAACGGTTATCAGATTGAGTTCAAGTTCCAGGATGATGAAGCTGATGCAGAGAAATCTGTCAATGCTTACAATGCATTAAAGGACTGGGGTGCACAGATCATCAATGGTTCTACTACCAGTGGTGCCTGTATTGCAGTTACCGATAAGACCAAGGAAGACAATATGTTCCAGATCACTCCTTCCGGATCTGCTGTAGAGTGCGTTCAGTATGACAACAACTTCCGTGTATGCTTCTCCGATCCTAACCAGGGTCTTGCATCTGCACAGTACATTGGTGAGAACGGTCTGGCTGAGAAGGTGGCAGTCATCTATGACAGTTCCGATGTATATTCTTCCGGTATTTATGAAAAATTTGCAAAAGAAGCTGAGAACCAACCGTTTGAAGTGGTAGCTGCTGAGGCATTTACTGCTGATAACAAGACTGATTTTTCTGTTCAGTTACAGAAAGCAAAGGATGCCGGAGCAGATATGGTATTCCTTCCTATTTATTATCAGGAATCCGCACTTATTCTGACCCAGGCTGCTGCAATGGGATACGCTCCCAAGTGGTTCTCCTGCGACGGTATGGACGGTATCCTTGGTGGTGTAGATAATTTCGATGTATCTCTGACCGAGGGCGTTATGCTGTTAACTCCTTTCGCTGCGGATGCAACTGATGATTTGACCAAATCCTTCGTTTCCAAGTACAAGGAGAAATATGGTGAGACTCCCAACCAGTTCGCAGCAGACAGCTATGATGCGATTTATGTCATCAAGGCTGCAATCGAGAAGAGTGGTGTAACACCTGATATGAGCGTTTCTGATATTTGTGATGGTATGAAAGCTGCCATGACAGAGATCACCGTTGATGGTCTGACCGGTAACGGTATGACCTGGACCGCTGACGGCGAGGCTAACAAGGCTCCTAAGGCTGTTGTGATCGAGAATGGTGCTTACAAGGCTATGTAATTTGCTGAAGAAAGTTTCCAAAGAGGGTTACCGCAGGGTAGCCCTTTTTCCTTTTCGATGGAACAGTTGCTATTAATGCATTGTTCTGTTATACTTATTTTTGAATTTGTTTTATTAGAAAACAGAAGATTATATATGGAAGATTTGTGCAATCGCATGAATGGAGGTAGTTCACATGAGTTTTATCGGTTATCTGATCAACGGTATCAGCCTGGGAAGTGTCTATGCGTTGATCGCATTAGGTTATACCATGGTATACGGTATTGCCAAGATGCTGAATTTCGCACATGGTGATGTCATTATGGTCGGTGCATTTATTACCTATACAATGTGCAGTACCATGGGACTTTCTCCCGTAATCGGTGTCCTTGCAGCTGTTATCGCCTGTACCCTGTTGGGAATGGCCATTGAAAAGGTGGCATACAAGCCCCTCAGAAAGGCATCTTCTCCGTTGGCAGTTCTGATCACCGCTATCGGTGTCAGCTATCTGCTGCAGAATATAGCGCTTTTGATCTTTGGGGCAAATGCCAAGGCATTTACTTCTGTAGTATCTGTTCCGGCCGTAAAGCTGGCAGACGGCCAGATCAATATCACCGGAGAGACGATTGTGACGATTGTGACCTGTCTGGTCATTATGGCGGGTCTGATGTTTTTTATTAACAAGACGAAAGCCGGTCAGGCAATGTTAGCCGTATCTGAGGATAAGGGGGCTGCACAGCTGATGGGTATCAATGTGGACGGCACCATAGCATTGACTTTTGCCATTGGATCCGGACTTGCTGCAGTGGCAGGCGTACTGTTATGTTCCGCATATCCTTCCCTGACACCTTATACAGGTTCCATGCCCGGTATCAAAGCTTTCGTAGCTGCCGTATTCGGCGGTATCGGATCTGTTCCCGGCGCACTGGTAGGCGGTATTCTGCTCGGTATTATTGAAATCTTCGGCAAAGCCTATATTTCTTCCCAGATGGCGGATGCAATTGTTTTTGCAGTTTTGATCGTTGTGCTTCTGGTAAAACCTGCCGGATTGTTTGGCAAGAATATTCAGGAAAAAGTATAAGGGAAGAGGCAGGTGTAGATTATGAAGAAATTATCCAATAAGAAAATGAACAAAACCTTCCGGGATAACCTTATTACTTACGGCATGGTAATCGTAGCTTATGTGATCATGCAGATCCTGGTATCCGCCGGAAGTGTGAGCAGTCTGATCCAGGGACTGTTGGTACCTCTGTGTACTTATGCGATCCTTGCAGTATCCCTGAACCTGACCGTAGGTATTCTGGGTGAACTGAGCCTTGGTCATGCCGGATTTATGTGTATTGGGGCTTTCACCAGTGCCTTTTTCTCCAAAGTTATGGAGAATAGCGGAATGCCTTCCGGACTTCGCTTTTTCATCGCAATTCTGATCGGTGCCTTTTTTGCCGGTATTTTCGGACTGCTGATCGGCATTCCCGTACTTCGTCTGAAAGGTGACTATCTGGCTATCGTGACGCTGGCTTTCGGCGAAATTATTAAGAATCTGGTAAATATTCTGTTTGTAGGCCGGGATGAGAACGGTTTCCATATTTCCTTTACCAATACTATGGATCTGAATATGGCAGAGGACGGAGATGTTATTGTCAAAGGTGCACAGGGCATTACCGGAACCCCTCATGATTCTAACTTTACCATCGGTATTGTATTATTGCTGATCACATTGTTCATTGTATTGAACCTGATTCATTCCAGAGACGGTCGTGCCATCATGGCCATCCGTGACAATACCATTGCAGCGGAATCCGTAGGTATCCATATTACCAAATATAAGCTGATGGCGTTCTCCATCTCCGCAGCATTGGCAGGTGTGGCCGGTGTACTGTATGCACATAATCTGTCTACTCTGACTGCACTGCCCAAGAACTTTGGATATAACATGTCCATTATGATCCTGGTATTCGTGGTACTGGGTGGTATCGGTAATATCCGCGGTTCTATTATTGCGGCTGTGATCCTGACCCTGCTGCCGGAGCTGCTGCGCGGACTGAACGATTACCGTATGCTGATCTATTCCATCGTATTGATCGTAATGATGCTGTTCAACTGGGCTCCGAAATGTATTGAGTGGAGAGAAAAAGTGGCAGCCAGATTCAAGAAGTCTGTAAAAAAGGAGGCTGAATAATCATGGCATTATTAGAGACTAAGAATTTAGGCATTTCTTTTGGCGGACTTCGTGCGGTGGATGATTTTAACATCGCCATTGAGAAAGGTGCTCTGTACGGTCTGATCGGCCCCAACGGTGCCGGAAAAACCACGGTATTTAACTTACTGACCGGTGTCTATAAACCGACAGAAGGCATTATTACTTTGGATGGCAAGGACATTACCGGTAAGAAGACGATTGAGATCAATCAGGCGGGAATTGCCAGAACTTTCCAGAATATCCGTTTGTTCAAGGATCTGTCCGTTATTGATAACGTAAAGGTCGGTCTGCATAACCATATGGGTTACAGTACCGTCACCGGTATTTTCAGACTGCCGAAATACTACAAAGTAGAAAAGCAGATGACAAACGAAGCCATGGAGCTTTTGAAGGTATTCGGGCTGGAAGATGCGGCAGAGACACTGGCAGATAACCTTCCCTACGGTAAACAGAGGAAGCTGGAGATTGCCAGAGCACTGGCAACGAAACCGAAGCTGTTGCTCTTAGATGAGCCTGCAGCCGGTATGAACCCCAACGAGACGCAGGAGCTGATGGAGACCATCCGTTTTGTGCGGGAACATTTTGATATGACGATTCTTCTGATTGAGCATGATATGAAGCTTGTCAGCGGTATCTGTGAAGAACTGACAGTATTGAATTTCGGTCGTGTCCTGTGTCAGGGCAAGACCAGTGATGTACTGAACAATCCGGAAGTTATTAAGGCTTATCTGGGTGAATAGGAGGCGATACGGCTATGGCAATGTTAGAAGTAAATGATATCAAAGTATATTACGGCATGATACAGGCCATAAAAGGAGTTTCCTTCCATGTAGACGAGGGCGAAGTAATCGCTCTGATCGGAGCAAACGGTGCAGGTAAAACAACGATTCTGCATACGGTATCCGGATTGCTGACTCCGAAGGAAGGAACCATTACTTTCGAAGGGCAGGATCTTGTGAAGATTCCCGGACATAAAATCGTATCCATGGGTATGGCACATGTACCGGAAGGACGTCGTGTATTTGCACAGCTTTCCGTGTTACAGAATCTGATGATGGGAGCCTATACCAGAAAAGATAAAGAAGAGATCGCACAGACGCTGCAGACGGTATTTGACCGTTTCCCCAGACTGAAGGAACGTCAGAACCAGATGGCAGGTACCTTGAGCGGTGGTGAACAGCAGATGCTGGCCATGGGCAGGGCTTTGATGTCTCATCCCAAGATCATTTTAATGGATGAGCCTTCCATGGGACTGTCTCCGATCTTCGTAAATGAGATCTTTGACATTATCCAGGAAGTAAGTAAGAGCGGTACAACGGTTCTGCTGGTAGAGCAGAATGCGAAGAAGGCACTGTCCATTGCTGACAGAGCGTATGTACTGGAGACCGGTAAGATCGTTTTGGAAGGAAAGGCTAGTGACCTTCTGAACAACGATTCCATTAAAAAAGCATATCTGGGTGAATAACCCAAAAGATAAGTCGCTGTGGGTGGAAGCAGCAGAGACAGAAAGGTATGGTGATCGGGATGAGTAATGTAGTCATTACAATTGCAAGACAGTATGGAAGCGGTGGACGTACCATCGGAGAAATGCTGGCGAAGAAGCTGAACGTCCATTATTATGACAAGGAACTGATGAAGCTGGCCAGTGAGGACAGCGGTATTAACGAAGCGTTGTTCGTGAATGCGGATGAGAAGGTGAAAAACACCAAGTTATTCCATATTGCAAAGAAGGAATATCACGGAGAGCTGATTCCTCCGGAAAGTGATGATTTTACCTCTACAGACAATCTGTTTAATTATCAGGCGAAGATCATCCGGGATCTGGCAAAGGAAGAGTCCTGTGTCATTATCGGACGCTGTGCGGACTATGTACTGAAGGATTATTCCAATGTACTCAGCGTATTTATTCATGCGCCGAAGGAGTATTGTCTGGAGGGTGCTGCAAAAAAACACAGCATGAGCCCGAAGGAGCTGGAGCGCTTTGTAGCAAAGACTGATAAGCATCGTGCGGAGTATTACAAATATCACACCGGAAGAGAATGGACGGATGCAAGAAACTATGATCTGTGTCTGGACAGCTCCAAACTGGGATATGTTAGATGCGTGGATGAGATCATTTCTTACATGAAGGTGCGGTTCCCGGAAGCGTAAAATAAGAGAACAAAACAGCTTTGTCGATAATTTTTTGACAGGGCTGTTTTGTTTTATACGTAAAAGGCAATATTGGTATTAGACGAATATTACGAGAGAACATGTTGATTCGAAGAATCAATATCATATTTTCTATTACTTAATGTTTACTATTATTGACTAAATAAATTTATATGTATATAATAGTAAAAGATAAAAGAAGGGTAGATGGGAATGAAAAAAGCTGCATATAATATATTACCGGGAACTGAAGAAATATTAACAACTATGGGGGAACAGATTAAGCTTGCCAGACTCAGAAGAAGTTTATCAGCTGAACTGGTTGCCGAGCGTGCCGGAATCAGCAGAGCTTCTCTCTGGAAAGTTGAAAAGGGAGATCCGTCGGTAGCCATGGGCATTTATGCAGCTGTTCTGCATGCCTTAAATAACCTGGATAAGGATCTGCTTCTTGTTGCCAGGGATGATGAGTTGGGCAGACAGCTACAGGATTTGAACTTGATCACAAAAAAGCGTGCACCGCGGAGGTCTGAATAATGGTAGTAAATCAGAAAACAATCTTTGTATATGATGATTTCAGCACCAACCAGCCTATCCTTATGGGAAAACTTTATGTGAATATCATAAAAGGTGGAGAAACTTATTCCTTTGAGTATGATACGGACTGGTTGAAAAGAACCAGACTGTCTCTTACGTTGGATCCTGATCTTATGCCGTATTCCGGCAGGCAGTATCCGACTGGTAAGAACATTTTCGGTCTGTTTGCAGATGCTTCTCCGGATCGCTGGGGGCGTATCTTAATGAATAAGCGTGAAAGAATTCTTGCGGAAAAAGAAGGCCGTAAGCCATCTAAACTTCATGACAGCGATTATCTGTTGGGTGTATATGATGAAACCAGAATGGGCGGTATACGCTTCAAGTCAGACCCGGAGGGACCGTTCCTTTCTAATGATAAGGAAACAGCGGCTCCGCCCTGGGCAACGCTTCGCACACTTGAGGAAGCCTCCAGGAATTTTGAAAATGATGAAACCGGTTTATCCGAAAAATGGCTAAATCAGTTAATCAAGCCCGGTTCATCTCTTGGCGGTGCCAGACCAAAGGCAACTGTTGTAGACACAAGAAATCAGCTTTGGATTGCAAAATTTCCGTCCAAGAACGATGAAAATGATACCGGAGCCTGGGAAATGGTGGCGCATGACATGGCAGCACTCTGTGGATTAAATGTTCCGGAAGCAAAGCTTGAAAAGTTTTCAACTTTAGGAAGTACTTTTCTGATAAAACGGTTTGACCGCATAGGAAGTAAGCGAGTCCATTTTGCCTCTGTCATGACACTACTTGGAAAAACAGACGGTGCATCTGCTGACGATGGAAGTAGTTATCTGGATATTGTTGCATTTATCAAGTCTTACGGTGCACAACCGAAGAACGATTTGATCGAGCTATGGAAACGTATAGTTTTTAACATGGCAGTTACCAATACTGATGATCATCTGCGAAATCACGCATTTATTCTCACAGACAAAGGCTGGATTCTTTCTCCTTTGTATGATGTAAATCCAGTTCCGTACGGTGACGAACTGTCGCTCAATGTAGATGCAGAAGACAACAGCATCAGTATTGAGTTGGCTGTGCAGACAGCAGTGCGATTTGGTATATCAAAATCGGATGCTGAGACTTATGTAGAAAATATTCTGAAAATTGTCAGAGATAACTGGGAGAAATTAGCTATCGAATATGGTTTGACACGTAGACAAATTGAAGAAATGAGACCTGCATTCAGTGTTTGTTATGAATAAAAATAAGCCGCAATGACTGCGGCTTAAAGTTTATTCCTATGTAATTATCTGTAGAAGCGGAAAACACCAAACACGGTACCGAGAATCTGACAATCGTCTACGATAATGGGATCCATGGTGTCATTTTCAGGCTGAAGTCGGATATGTCCCTTCTCCTTATAGAAGGTCTTCACCGTAGCGGAATCGTCAATCAGAGCCACTACGATTTCACCGTTATGAGCTGTATTCTGCGCATGTACAAAAACGCGGTCACCGTTAAAGATACCGGCATTGATCATGGATTCTCCGCGTACATTTAAGATAAAGGATTCACCCTTCGGAACTACGTCAGCGGGAACCGGGAAATAATCCTGAATATTCTCTTCGGCAAGAATCGGCTGGCCGGCAGCTACGTTGCCGATCACGGGAAGGCTTACCATTTCTGTACGCACCATCTGAAAACTGTCATCACAGATCTCAATCGCACGGGGCTTCGTTGGGTCTCTGCGGATATAACCGTTTTTCTCCAACGTCTCTAAGTGAGAATGCACAGAAGAAGTGGACTTTAGGTTTACCGTCTCACAGATCTCTCTTACCGTAGGCGGATAGCCTTTTTTCAATATCTCATCTTTAATATAATCCAGAATTTCCTGCTGCTTGGCAGTAATCTTGCCATAACCCATATCATGTCCTCCATGCTTAATGTTTTCTGAAATTGTAGTTTATAACGCAACTTTTTTCTATGATATTACGTCAATATATATGAAAACAGAAAGGAAAATCTGACTTTCATAACTTTTATAAAACGATTATAGCATAGCAAAAATCAAAAAGCAAACATATATTCCAAAAATATGTTCGATTTTACCTTGACATCAGAATGCATGTTCGATATAATACAAACATAAAGAACAAATGTTCCCGAACAAATTTTCTGATATGAGGTATAGGGTTATGAGAGAACAGAAGAGTATCTATAGAATGACTGACAGAGAATTAAGAGCATATAAGAGACAACAGAAGAGAAGAAAGCAGATTCAGCGCAGAATCTGCACTATGATAGCGACGATTTGCATGATTGTGATTTGTGCAGTATCTTTCCATGGAATCCGTTCTGTGGCCAGCAACGGTGAGGATCAGCTGAAATTCAAATATTATACGCAGGTAACGGTTGCTTACGGGGAGACCTTATGGGATTTGTCTGACGGTTATATTGATTATGAAGAATATAAGGATAAGAATGAATATATCGCAGAAGTTCGGAGCATTAATCATCTGTCGGAAGAAAATGGTGTCAGAGCCGGACAGACTTTGATCGTTCCTTATTACTCTTATAATTTTGTGAAATAAAGGACTATATTAAAAATATTATAGAGCATCGAAAAGCAAAAAAATACCACTCAGAATAAATACAAATAAAATATGATAGGAAAACCGCCATCGAATTACTTAGTGATATAATCCGATGGTGGTTTTATCTTGATATGAACTTTATTATATAGCAGATTAATTGTTTGGGTGATCAGTATGTCGGTCGCTACGTTCTCGAAGATGAAAAGCGTTCGCAGCCTGTCTGCGGCGTTGTTCTTCCAATGCTGCATAGTGTTTACGCGTTGTGTTGACATCCTTGTGTCCGAGAACATCTGCTACCAGATAGATATCTCCGGTTTCTTTATAGAGTTCGGTTCCGTAGGTGCTGCGAAGCTTATGCGGCGTTATTTTCTTCAAAGTAGTAACTCTGGAAGCATATTTTTTAACCAGATTTTCTACAGAACGAACTGCCATACGCCGATTCTGTAAAGACAGGAACAGTGCATTTTCATGCCCCTCTGAAGGAATCATTTGCTCTCGTTGTTCCAAATAATCTAACAGCGCAGTCTCTACTTCATCACCGAAGTAAACGATTGTTTCATTTCCGCCTTTTCTGCGAATCTTGATGCCACCTGTATCAAAATCTACATCATTGATATCCAGTCCCACACATTCTGATACACGGATACCTGTCCCTAAGAGGAGCGTAAGCAGAGCAACATCCCGGACTTTCGTCTTTTTATGATACTCCAGTTCTTTTTTTGTCAGTTTCGTCCCATCCTCTACTTGATCCAATAGGATAGCTACTTCATTGGGTTCCAGACGGATAATTTCTTTTTCGTGTCGTTTGGGCAGAGGCACCAGGGCCGCTGTATTTTTCTCAATCCTTTCATTTTGAAAATAGTAATTATAAAAACTTCTCAAGGCGGATAATTTTCTGGCTTTTCCACGTTCTTCATTTGTAATATCTTTTCCGTCTTTTTGATATAGATTCATGTAATCCAGATATTCTTCGATATCTGTCCGCTGTACCATATCTAAGATAGCAATTGGAAATTCTGTAATTTCCATTTTGCTGCAATAACTGTTTTTCTCATGAAGAAATTCAAAGAATAATCGAATATCATAGCCATATGCCAGTCTGGTTCTGGTTGAGGTATACGGTTCGATTCCGCGGAAGAAGTCTTTACAGAAACTTGGAAGAGTGTCCAGGACTTTTCTGAGCTTTAGGATATTGTTTTTATTCTGTTCATCATGATAGTTTTCTTCTTTAATGACTGCCAAAGTATTCCGACCAACCTTCCATATTTCCTCGCCGGATCGCTGTGAAGATGCGGTCCTTGACACCGGGAGTATCCCGATTGATTTGTTGCAATAGTTCTTTGATATATTCCCGTGTGGTATGTCCGTCCGCAGGACAGGGACTTTTCACGACAGGAACCTGATATTTGTTCACAAAGCCGATAATCTCCGATTCTCTCATGTAGATCAGCGGTCGGATCACTGTTAAATCCGTTTTATCAAGATGTGTGACAGGAGAGAAGGTATGGAGCCTTCCTTCGTAGAAGAGGGACATCATCATGGTCTCTACCACATCATCTTCATGATGTGCATAAGCAATTTTATTGCAGCCCAGGGACTTGATTACATCATTCAGAGCACCTTTTCGCATTTTTGCACACAGAGAACAGGGATTGTCTTCTTTCCGGTCTTCAAATACAATTTGCGCAATGGAGGTATTCACTATCGTGTAAGGAATCTCGTGATTGACACACAGCTTGCGGATTTCGTCCAGGTTCAGATTCTGAAAACCGAGATCTACAGTTACGGCATGTAGTGTAAAATGCTTCGGATAAAACCGCTTTAATTCATTGAGCGTCAGCAGAAGCGTAAGGCTGTCTTTTCCTCCGGAAATACCGACAGCGATGGCATCCCCTTCCTCGATCATATGGTAGTCATCGATTGCCTGTCTGACGCGGCTCAGTACTTTTTGTAATGTCATGGTTAACTCCCGTCCGTTTGATAGTTCTATTTTATACTTGACCTGATTGTTTTTCAATATAAAGGTTTTTTAACAACGTTAATAATAGATTTTTCTTGTGGTTGGAGGAAAAGCATAGTATATTAAAGGTAGTTGTTCGTACAGAAAGGTGAGTGTAAATGAAATACGATTTAAAAAACAACAAGTATTTTCGCTTAGGACTGACAGCATTTTTAACAATTGCGGCAAGCATCTGTTTTTATTATCTGGTATTTCACGGGAGCAGTATCAAGGCAGGGATTCATACGATTACCGGGATTCTGATGCCTGTGGTGTTCGGACTTGTGACAGCTTACTTGCTGACTCCGGTATTAAATTATATAGAGACAAAACTTTTGTTTCCGTTAAGCCGGAAAATGAAAGTGAAAGAGAGTCAGAAGCGAAATTCCATTATTCGCGGCATAGGAATTCTGATTACCGCCTTTTTGTTTATAGCATTGATCTACAGTCTGGTTGCCATGATGCTGTCCCAGATCGTGCCGAGTATCGTCAACATTGCTTCGAATTTTGATACTTATATCACTAACTTTACGAAATGGATCAATAAGCTCATGGATGATAATCCGGAGCTTGGCAGCCAGATTACGCTTTTGATCGATAAATATTCCGTGGAACTGGAAAACTGGCTGAATAATACCGTACTGACCAAGACAAGCCAGCTGATTATGACCGTATCCTTAAGTGTGATCAATATTCTCAGAGGACTTTGGGATTTCATTATTGGTTTTATTATTTCCATTTATGTGCTGGCAAGTAAGGAAAAGTTCGCCGGACAAGCCAAGAAGACAGCGTATGCTCTTTTCGAACAGAAAACGGCGAACCGTCTGATCAACAGTTTTCGTTTTACGCATCGGACATTTATCGGATTTATCGGCGGTAAGATCGTGGATTCTTTCATTATAGGTTGTCTGTGTTTTATCGGAACTACAATATTGCAGACCCCTTATGCAGCACTGGTCAGTGTAATCGTAGGTGTGACAAACATTATTCCTTTCTTCGGACCTTACTTAGGAGCAATCCCGAGTGCAATCCTGATTCTTGTAGTAGATCCGACGCACCCGTTGAATTGTGTTTATTTTGTTTTGTTTATTCTGGTGCTGCAGCAGTTTGACGGTAATTTCTTGGGACCTAAGATTTTAGGCAATTCCACAGGACTTACCGGATTCTGGGTCATCTTTGCCATTACGGTATTCGGTGGATTGTTCGGAATCATTGGCATGATTGTAGGTGTACCTATTTTTGCGGTAATTTATGCTGCAATCAAGGCTGTGGTCAATACCTTCCTTAAGAAAAAGGAGTTACCGATAGAGACGGTGAAATATTCTTATTTAAAGAATATTGATGAAGCAGGTTTCCATAATCTGGATTCCATCTTGCAAAAAGATCATGAAATCAAAGATCAAGAAGTCAAAGCAGAAGATAAAAAAGATCAAGATAAATAAAACTGTAGGAGAGTAGTGAAAATGCGATTTGTGATACAGCGGGTACAGCATGCCGAGGTCAAAGTAGATGGCGAATCCACAGGTAAAATCGATAAGGGATTTCTCGTTCTGATCGGCGTTGCCGAGACCGATACCAAAGAGATTGCAGACAAAATGATCAAGAAGCTGTTAGGTTTACGCATTTTTGAGGATGCCCAGGGAAAAACCAATCTGGATCTGCATGCAGTAAACGGTGAATTGCTTTTGGTATCACAATTTACATTATATGCAGACTGTAGGAAAGGCAACCGTCCCTCCTTTATCAAAGCCGGCAATCCGGAACTTGCAAATGATTTGTACAAATACATCATCAGCAAATGCCGTGAAAGTATTCCTAAAGTGGAAAAAGGAATCTTTGGTGCAGATATGAAAGTGACATTGCTGAATGACGGACCGTTTACCATATTACTGGATTCTGAGGAAATCTCTTAGTGGAACTATTCGTTAAACTTGTGTTTTGCGCATAGTTGGCTCAGTGTCTGCTATCGTAGTAAGGGCTGATTTGTTCCTTAACAGACCGGAATGTGTTGGCTCTGCATGGGCGGTACACATTCCGGTTGAAAAATGTTGAAGTTATCTATTCGCATAATCAATCAAAATCTTTTTGCAATTACTGCAACGATAAGCTTCACAATGAGGGATTCCGCCTGAACCTTTACTCAATTCCAAATCGTCCGATTTTTTAATGCGAAAAACTTTTGTCAGATTATCAACTGCAAAAGTAATGTCTCGTGAGCTCATTAGGTATCCTCTTATCATTTCTTCACCACAATACGGACATTTCATTCTACTTTACCTCCTATAAATATCGATTTCTTTCTCTGTGACTTCCCAATAAACGGGAATTTCTCACTTCTTCATTTTAGGAGCAATAAGCAGCACTACTGTCACAAGAAAATATACACCATACAGTAACC
>CAKRRS010000034.1 GCA_934394665.1 uncultured Acetatifactor sp.
AAAACGGGATATTCTATTTGTAGAAGTTCCGTGATCTTTGTTTTCATTGTCTTTCTGATCCTTCTCGTCGTTCTGCGTTATATTACATATTCTGATGATACCAGGGTCAAAAGGTCTAAGCCCACATGAGCTTGCTCATAAGTGGGTGAAAGACCTTAGGACCCGCCCCGATATGCGAATATTGGGTAAGATTGTGGGAGTGCGTAGCACGAAGCAATCCGTAGGTATCAAAGTCGGGGGCTTTTGATGCCTGCGGATTCTTGCATTCCGGCAGATATGCAGTCCTTATGCCTGCTCCTGAATATATCTGATAACATCACCTACCGTTGCCATATTTTCCAGTTCCTCGGAAGGAATGGACACTCCGTATTCCTCTTCAAATGCCATTACCAGTTCAAACAGATCCAGGGAATCCACTTCCAGATCCTCCTTAAAACGGGTTGCCTCCGTGATCTCTACATCCTCCTGGTTTAACTGTTCTCTGATGATGGCTGCTACTTTTTCTAACATGTTTTTGCTCTCCTTATGCATTTTATTATTGTGTTTCTGATACCTTGTTTTACTACTTTGTCGTCTCCGGCGTGTTTGCCTTTCCTTCATAAATGTTTGTGACACCGGCCTTATGCTTTTTCCATATTACCGCCGTCGAAATGTTTTGACTTTCAAAGTATTTATTTGCAATATACTACTTAGATGTTGTTCTGTCAACATCTTTTTTTATAATTACCGCTTACAACCTTATTATCACGTAGGCAGTAATAATCTCATTGCAGAAGGTTTTTTCGTTTCTCCCCTTGCCAAACCGGTATTTTTCAGATAAAATAATCTACGTTGTAATCTTTTGGAGACGTATCGAAGTGGTCATAACGGGGCGCACTCGAAATGCGTTAGCCCTTCTCGGGCACGTGGGTTCAAATCCCACCGTCTCCGCGCATAAAGAAGCCGGTAATCTGTCAAAACAGACTACCGGCTTTTTGTTTTAGAAAAATGTGATTATTGGTATTTTATTTTTTCAGAAAAATGTGTTACGCCTCCCGCAGGATCTGCATGATCACATCATAATGCTCCGGATCGTGTGGGAAGGTGCAGCCCGAGCAGTCCTTGATCCGTCTGCCGTTTTTCTCGAAATACCTCGGATTCCCGGGGCAGTGCTCCAGGCGGTACATGGGGCAGTAACAGAACAGGCAGTTGAAATCCGTAAGTCCCTTGTGGCAGGGGAAATATTTACAATCTCTGTTCTCAAAAAAACGATATGAGTTTTCCATGCTGATATCGACATCCTCCCATTGATTACAAATTTTGTGCCATTGGCACAAATTTGCGTGTGAAACTTAGAACTTCTTCACGAAAGAGCCTTTGCTCTGAGTGATTAGAAGTTCTTTTCACACTTCTTCCGCCATGCACATTCCATGGGCAACATTCTGCTCCTTCAGCTGTTCCTCTAATTGATTCAGAGCATCGTCCTCGTCTTCCGCAAATATAACCGCCTGATAGACCTCCTCCGGTCCTTCCGGAGCCAGTGCCGTCACTTCATACATCTGCATGATAGTTACCTCGTACCTCTTAGTTTTTATACTACTTTTTCCACTGCATTATTTCTATTTTTATTTTCATTCCGGATTTTTAAACATTCAGCATATTATTTCGGTTCTAACCATTAACCACAATTTATTTATACCGTCTCCCACGTTTTTTTGCAAGTAAAAAGCGCCGCTCCGGGGAAGAGTGACGCTTTTAGGAGAGATTTATGTATTGAATGTTGCTGGCGAAATATTAACCCTTGACGCTTCCCATTGCCACGCCCTGGACAATGTACTTGGAAAGGAACAGGTATACGATGATAACAGGGAAGATGGAGAATGCAATCGTTACATACACCTGACCCATATCAAACTTCAGGAAGTCTGCGGAACGCAGCTGAGCGATCAGGATAGGTAATGTCTTCATCTTGTCATCATGCAGAACCAGTGCCGGTGTGAAGTAGTTATTCCAGTTCGCTACGAAAGTGAAGATCGCCTGTACTGCGATTGCCGGCTTCATCAGCGGCAATACGATGGAATTAAATGTACGGAACTCACCGGAACCATCGATTCTGGCTGCCTCTACCAGAGACAGGGGCAATGCACTTTCCATGTACTGCTTCATATAGAAGAAAGTAGCAGGTGCTGCGATTGCCGGGATGATCAGGGGGATAAAGTTATCCTCCAACTTCATATCAGCTACCAACTGGATAAATCCGAGTGCGGTAACCTGGGTAGGAATCGTCATGATTGCCAGGATAAAGGTAAACATGAACTTCTTTAACTTAAAATCATATACATGGATCGCATAAGCGGTCATGGTAGAGAAGTAGGTACACAGCACTGCACTGCAGGTTGCTACTACAAGGCTGTTGATCATACCTCTGACTACCGGCAGGGTTCCTGCCATAACACCCTTCCAGTTCTGGATCAGATGTGTGCTGGGCAGCAGGGTAAATCCCTGTGTCAGCTCGCCTTTGGATCTGGTTGCATTTACAAACAGTATATAGAACCAGAACAGGCAGAGAAAACTCATAATAACCAGTACGATATATGCAAGTGCTCTTCTGGCATGAATGCCCAGACCTTTTTTTGTCTCGTTTGTTTCTACGCTCAACATTTCTGCCACCTCCTACTTATCCTGTTTGCCGTTCGAGAACTTAAATACGATCAAGCTCAGGATACCTGTGATAATGAACAACATTACAGACAGCGCACCACTCATTCCGTAGTTCTTACTGTACAAATGGTTGTTCAGGTACATGATCAGGGTCATACTGGATCTCATAGGATCGCCCTTACCGTTAGTCAGGATCTGAGGTACATCGAACATCTGCAGACCACCGATCAGGGATGTGATCATTACATAAATCAGAATCGGCTTCAACAAAGGTAATGTAATCTTGAAGAATACCTGGGTAGAGGTTGCTCCGTCTACTTCCGCTGCCTCAAAAAGGGAAGTATCAATACCCATCATACCTGCCATCAGGAGGATCGTTGTGTTACCAAACCACATCAGGAAGTTCATCAGTGCTACCAGGCCTCTGGTACTCCATACGTTTGTAAGGAACTGATACGGCTCTTTAAAGATTCCGATCTGCATCAGCATTTCATTGATAGGACCACCATCCGAGAACAGCGTGAAGAACAACATTGCAAATGCGGAAGCCATGATCAGGTTCGGCAGATAGATAACTGTCTTGAAGAATCTCTGTCCTTTTAATCTAAGACTGGGATCCGAGAACCATGCACCCAGAAGCAGAGATATGATGATCTGCGGTACAAATCCCAGTACCCACATGATCAATGTATTCTTGGTGTACATCCACAGATCCGGATTGGATAACAGCTTTGCATAGTTACCAAATCCGATGAAATTCGGTCCGATCTGTGTCAGTCCGGAACGGTAATTTTCAAAAAAGCTGTAATAAAATGTCCGGAACAACGGGATCAACTGGAATAATACATACACTACTATAAAGGGGATCAGGAAAATATAACCCCACTTATTATAGCGTACCACCTTTCCGCGTTTTACCTTTGCCATAATGATTCCTCCCTTTTGCCGTCATGCTCTCTTAGCGACTTTACGTTTTTCGTGCCATCTTGTTTCCGATCAGGCTCGCAGCAGCTCTTTTCTTTTTGTTCTTAATTATCTTCTTCCGAAAAAAACTTCTGCCAACCGGGAATTTTGAGAGAAAAACCGTGCCTACCTGACCAGCCAGGCAGGCACGGTTCTCAATTCCTTATTGTTTCGCTATTCGCTTATCGTTTCAGATTAGTGAGTAAGCTCAGGATACTTCTCTTCAACACCCTTGTAGAACAGATCCAGTGCATCATCCAGAGAAGCCTTGCCATCGAAGTAGTTCTTCATAGCATGCTGGAACTCTTCGTTACATCCCTGATCGTATGCAGACAGGTTGCTCAGATCGATCTTCTCAGCACCTGCGCAGAACATAGCCAGAGGATTCTGTCCGCCCAGTACCTTGCTCTGATAAGAGGTATCTGCTGCCATAGCTTCCATAGCGGGTTTATTGTTTACGAAATCATCATCAGCTACAACGATCTCTTTCATGATGTCTTCATCAGTGGTCATCTTCAGGATGATATCCTTCACCAGAGAAGCGTTGTCAGTTCCGGTAGCACCGCAGATCCAAGTACCGCCCCAGAAGAAGCCCTGAGGTCCTTCAGTAGCGCCCCAGCCACCCTGGTTTGCGATAGATCCATCGGTATCAGCTGCCATGGAGAAGTTGATCAGCCAAGCGGGTCCAAAGTAGCAGAATACTTTGCCATCGGGATAGAAGCCTTTGCTCCAGTCATCAGACCACAGGTCGAAGGTACCGGTTTCCTTAGCGTCAACCATCTTCTTGGAGTCATCAACCCACTTCATCAGGTTGTCATCGATTACGATCTTGCCATCCTGTACCCATTTACCGGATACGTTGTTGGAGTATACACGATAAGTATCGTTTACGGAAGATACCATGTTGTAACCGGCTGCTTTCATCTTCTCAGCGGTTGCGGTGAAGGTATCCCAATCAGATACAGACTTCTGAACCTCTGCAGGATCATCGGTTCCCAGAACAGCCTTAGCAGCTTCACGGTTGTAGATCAGAACGCCGGGGCAGCCCTGCCATGAAACACCCTTCAGATTGCCGTTGGAGTCGGTAACAACATCCTTGGTGTACTGATACTGGTTAGCCAGATCTGCATCGGTGATGCCCAGATCCTTAACAGGCATTGTGTAGTCGGTATCAACATATTTCAGTGCGTAGTCAGCCTCAACCAGGAACAGGTCGATCTTGTCATCAGCTGCTGCATCAGCCTGCTTTAACAGTGTTGCATCCAGATTGTTCTGATAAGCGTTGTCATCAGAAGGAGTGATGTTCCACTTTACAGTGATGTCACCGATCTTACCGGTGGTTCCGTCTACTTCTTCATATCCGGGATAATGATCTGTCAGACGGCTCTTGAACTCCTCGTTCCAGCAGTAGATATTGAAGACTTTGCCTTCTTCGGTTGCTGCTACCTCTGTAGAAGCTGCTGCTTCGGTGGAAGCTGCTGCCTCGGTGGAAGCTGCGGGTGCTGCATCGGTGGATGCAGCAGGAGCTTCGTTGCTGCTGCCACAACCTACCAGCATGCTGGCAAGCATAGCAGTTGTAAGTAAAGCACTAAGTACTTTTTTCTTCATGTTTGTTTCCTCCCATTTTGTTGAATGTTTGTTGTAAGTGTTTGTTGCATTTATATTCATATGGCTGCTTTCGCATTTCCCATATAAATGTCTGATTATTTTGTCGGGATCTGTGCTACCGACTGGCCTTCGACTACTTTCCCGGCGACAACGACCTGCTCTATGATTGTGGTCTTAGGTCTCTCAATGAGACTGATCAATTCTCTGGCTGCCAGGCATCCGATCTGTTCCGTGTCCTGCTGGACTGTGGTAAGTCTCGGATCCAGTTGTCTGGTGGCCTGTATGCCATCATAGCCTGCTACCGAGATATCTTCGGGAATCTGTAGTCCCCTCTGTCTGATAGCATTGATGCCTCCAAAGGAAGCGAAATCATCCGGGAAGATGATGCATGTCGGCGGATCCGGCAGATCCAACAGTTCATTGGTCACGCGGTAGGTCGTCGTCGTGTCTCTGTAGGCTGCCTCCCTGATGTACTCATCGGGGATTTCCAGTCCCAGTCGCTCTGCCGTGCGGTAGAAGCTCGACAGACGTCCCGAAGTAACTGCTGACATTGCACCGTGGATATAAGCGATTTTCCTATGTCCTCTGCTGTAGATATATTCCAGCAGTTCCTTCATGCCCGTCACGTTGTCCGACATGATTGCAATACGATTGTTAAACAGATAGTCTATGGTGACTACCGGGATGGAGCTCTGTACCAGTTCGATGACTTCGGGATCTCCGAAATCGATACAGGCAAGTACCACGCCGTCAAAGCCTCTGTATCTGCTGTGTTCCAAATAGGACATCCGGTCCGGCCGGTTCTTGCAGCTATTAATAAAGGTAATATCATAACCGCTTTTCTCTGCCGTTCTCTTGAAGCTGTCCAGTACACTGGAAAAGTAATCGTGGGTAAGACCGCTTCTTGCTTCATCTGCAAAGAGGACGCCGATTCCATAAGTCCGGTTCGTCTTCAGAGCTCTTGCGGAAAGATTCGGGGAATATCCCATCTCCTTAGCTACCCGTCTGATGTTTGCTTTTGTTTCTTCTCCAATGTCCTTGTGGTCGTTCAGTGCCTTGCTGACAGTTGCAACGGAGACTCCACAAATCTTGGAAATGTCTTTCAGTGATGCCATAGCGTTCTCCTGTTCCTTGTCTTCATCATTCCGTCCGACCTGTTTTGTAACTTAATCGTTTTCGTAGTTTTAATATATAACACATTTGAGCATTTTGCAATACTTTTTTGCTTATTTTTTTAAAAAAGTATCCATTTTGTCTATAATTAACAATTTCGACTGGGTGGTTTTGTACATTTGGCTTGTATGGCTATTGTGTTTCTTCCATATAAAGGCAAAGTGTGCGATAACGTTTGATATGTTTTTTATTTGTAGGCTCTGCTTATGGGTATATATTTTCTTTTGTGTTTTCTGACCATCTTTTTCTGACGTTTTTGTATACATTGCGCATTTTACAGGCTTTTTCAAGATTCATATTGCATTTTCACTATTGCTTCTGTATAATACAAATCAGAAATCCGGAGTACTTAATCGTTTACTTAACAGTAAGCACTCCGCAGCGAAAAACTAAACACTCAACATACAACAACATGAAAGAAGGAGATTTTCTTATGAAGTATGGTCATTTTGATGATGTGCATCAGGAATATGTCATCACCACTCCCAAGACTCCGCTTCCCTGGATCAACTACCTGGGCTGCAACGAGTTTTTCAGTCTGATATCCAACACCTGTGGCGGATATACCTTCTATAAGGATGCCAAGTTGCTGCGTCTGACCCGTTATCGTTATAATAACGTACCCGCAGACATCAACGGCAAATATCTGTATATTAAGGACGGAGATACCGTATGGAATCCCGGCTGGCAGCCTACGAAGACTGAGCTGGATTCTTACGAGTGCCGTCACGGTATCGGTTACAGCCGTTTCACCTCTTCCAGGAACGGTGTCAAGGCTTCCGTGCTCTCCTTCGTTCCTCTGAACGATAACTGCGAGATCTCTCAGCTTACTCTGACCAACGGAAGCTCCGAGGACAAGAAACTGTCCGTATTCTCTTATGTAGAATGGTGTCTGTGGAATGCCGATGATGATATGAAGAACTTCCAGCGTAATTTAAGCACCGGCGAGGTGGAGGTACAGGATTCCACCATCTACCATAAGACCGAATACCGTGAGCGTCGTAACCATTACGCAATCTATTCTGTAAATACGAAGATCGACGGTTTCGATACCAGCAGAGACGCTTTCCTGGGTGCGTACAGAGGTGCGGATTCCCCTGAAGCGGTTGAGAACGGCAAATGCACGAATTCCATGGCAAGCGGCTGGTCTCCCATCGCCTCCCATCAGATCAATGTGGATCTGGCAGCCGGTGAGACCAAGACTTTCATCTTCGTACTGGGCTATATCGAGAATCCCGAAGACGAGAAGTGGGAGTCCTATGGTGTGATCAACAAGACCCGCGCGAAGGAAATGCTGGCAAAGTACCAGACCGACGCCCAGGTAGAGGACGCTTTCGCAGCATTACAGGCTTACTGGAAACAGTTACTTGCCCGTTACACGGTAGCTTCTGCCGACGAAAAAGTAAACCGTATGGTCAACACCTGGAACCAGTATCAGTGCATGGTGACCTTCAACATGTCCCGTTCCGCTTCTTATTACGAGTCCGGAATCGGCCGTGGTATGGGCTTCCGTGATTCCTGCCAGGATCTGCTCGGTTTCGTACATCTGATCCCGGATCGTGCAAGAGAACGTATCATTGATATCGCTTCCACCCAGTTCCGGGACGGCAGTGCTTACCATCAGTACCAGCCTCTGACCAAGAAGGGCAACTCCGATATCGGCAGCGGCTTCAACGATGATCCTCTGTGGCTCATCGCAGGTACCAGTGCTTACGTCAGAGAGACAGGCGATACCTCTATTCTGACCCAGATGGTTCCTTTCGATAATGACATGAGCGTAGCTGCTCCTCTGATGGATCACTTAAAGCGCTCCTTAGATTATATTATCAATCACAAGGGTCCTCACAACCTGCCTCTGATCGGCCGTGCCGACTGGAATGACTGTCTGAACCTGAACTGCTTCTCCGCTCATCCCGGAGAATCCTTCCAGACTTTCGGTCCCAGTGAAGGTCCCGTGGCCGAATCCGTATTCATTGCCGGTATGTTCGTAAAATACGGCGAAGAATATGCACAGCTGTGCGAGCTGATGGGTGATGCTGACGAAGCTGCCCGTGCACGTAAGGAAGTACAGGCAATGTATGATGCAATCCTGAAGGATGGCTGGGACGGCGACTGGTTCGTACGTGCTTATGATGCTTACAGCCACAAGGTGGGTTCCAAGGAATGCCGCGAAGGCCAGATTTACATTGAGCCTCAGGGCTTCTGTGTACTCGCCGGTGTCGGTGTGAAGGAAGGACTTGCCGAGAAGGCACTGAATTCCGTAAAAGAAAGACTGGATACCAAGTATGGTGTCATGATCTTACAACCTGCATACACGGAGTATCACCTCGAACTTGGTGAAGTATCCTCTTATCCGCCTGGATATAAGGAAAATGCCGGTATCTTCTGCCACAACAACCCCTGGGTATCCATCGCAGAGACCGTTCTCGGCAGAGGTGACAGAGCGTTCGAGATCTACCGCAAGACCTGCCCCGCATATATTGAAGATATCAGTGAGATCCATCGTACCGAGCCTTATGTATACTCTCAGATGGTAGCCGGTAAGGATGCAAAATTCCACGGTGAAGCGAAAAACAGCTGGCTGACCGGTACCGCAGCATGGACTTTCGTAAACATCTCCCAGTATATCCTGGGTGTATATCCCACTCATCAGGGATTGTCCGTAGATCCTTGTGTTCCCAAGGGCTTCGGTGATTTCTCCATCATCCGTAAGTTCCGTGAAGGCACCTATCACATTCAGGTCAAGAACCCTAAGAATGTGGAAAAGGGCGTGGTATCCATGACCGTAGACGGCAAGGCAGTAGACGGACATATCATTCCTTACGAAAAAGGCAAGGAAGAGTACAACGTTGTCATCACCATGGGCTAAAGAACATAGTTTAAAACGATTTCTATCCTCCTTAAAAACCCCGGCAGTTATTACATTGCCGGGGTTTTTGTATTTTGATCATTTTTCTGTTTCTGCTGCTTCCCTGTGGGATTCGATCACATGCCGGACAGCTGCCACGGGATGAACGAAAAGCATCCTTGGTCCGGAAAATCGCATCACCGTGCGGATCCGTTCCCGCATATCGGGTTTATAACAGTGTACCTTGCAGTTAGAGCAAAAAGTCTTAGTCTCCATAAAGGGGCACTTGTCGCTTCGCATTCTGGCATATGCTTCCAGTTCGGCGCATTCCGGACAAAGGTCTGTTTTTCCAAGTCCGGATGCTTTGCGTACTGCTTTATGCTGTTTCCGGCAGTAGAGCAGAATCATATCAGAGACCATTTCCTTTTCCCTCTCCCGTTTGTCCTGTAAATGTGTGGTTTTATCAGTATCGTTCTGTATCTTATTTGTATTCAACATGCTTTTCTTTCTAATCTCTGTTCTCTGTGCTTCCTTTTTGCTTCATCGTATCAGCTCATGCGCCCGTTTTCCACAGAATAGGTTCGGCCTGCAATACGCATAGTGGATTCTCTGTGAGATACCAGGACAACTGTCTTGTCCTCTTTTTCCTCCCTGAGGGACTTTAAAATCACCGCTTCGTTCAGACTGTCCAGATTACTGGTAGGTTCATCCAGCAATAATAACGGTGCGTCGTGAAGAAAAGCCCTTGCCAGGCCGATCCTCTGCCGTTCTCCGCCGGACAGGGTATCTCCCAGTTCTCCGACCGGCGTGTCATACTTCTGTGGCAATGTCATGATAAAATCATGCACTGATGCCTTTTTACAGGCATCAATCATTTCCTCCTCCGTGGCATCCAGCTTTGCGATCCGGAGATTGTTACGAATGCTGTCGTGGAACAGATGTGTCTCCTGCGTAACAAAACTCTCCATGTTACGAAGGTTTGCCGTATTAATCTGTTCTACAGAGGTACCGGAAAGTTTCACTTCTCCCTGCTGTACCGTCCAGAACCGCATCAACAGTTTCAACAGGGTAGATTTGCCGCTGCCGCTTTTACCGGTGATTCCGATGACAAAATGTTCCGGGATTTCTACCGACATGTCTGTCAGGATATTCTGCTGTACCGTACCGTCTTTATCCCTTTCCCCATAAGAAAATGTCACACGCTCCACCGCTGCTCCCTGAAAAGCAATCTCAGGTTTTCCGGTGATCTCCTCTACCACAGGCTCTTCCTCCAGAATGTCCAGCACCCGGTTGCCCGCAGCAAAAGTATTCTGCAATGTGCTGCCCAACGCCGCCAGCGCCACACAGGGACCGAAAGAACTCATCAGCGCGATGGTCGGGATCAATATGCCCTCATAGCCCGTCTCACCATTTCGATACAATACCATGGACACACACAGCATTGCCAGATCAAACAGCAGGATCACCGTGTTAGTGATAGCCGTATTTCTACCGGAAACAGCTTTCATTTTCTCTTCCTCTGCGCTCAACGCATCCGTCTTCTCCATCATGCCATCCAGCCTGGCCTGCCCCTGTCCGTACTGCATGGTCTCCTTCAATCCCCGCAGACTGTCCAGCACATAACCGGACAGTTCCCCTGATCCGGTACGGAAGCGGATTCCATGATCTCCACCGGCTTTCGAAACAGCCAGAGGAACGCCCACACCTACTGTTACATATGCCGCCAGTGCCAGCAGTCCCAGTACCGGATAAAAACTGCCGATGAATCCGCACATAATCAGCGTAAATAGGAATGCAATCGCCGCAGGGGAGATCGTATGGGCATAAAACACTTCCAGCAGCTCAATATCCGAGGTGATCACAGCGATCAGATCCCCCTTGTCTCTCCCTTCCAGCTTCGCAGGACACAATTTACGAAGTGCCCGGAATACCTTGTCGCGGATCAGTGCGAGAAGTTTAAATGCAATAAAATGATTGCAGGACTGTTCTCCATAGCGGAGTCCCGCCCGTAAAAGCGCCAATAGCGGCACAGCGACAAACACCTGCATCGGTGTGATCTGTTCCTGCAGGCCAAGCACCGCCAGCACTGCGTATCCGCCCAGAATCGTAATGAACGCGGCGCACAGATGCCCCAGCAGTCCTGCGAAAACAGCAAGACACATATAGCCGGACAGCGGTTTTACCAGTCCGATCAGTTCCGCCATGACCCGGAAGCCGCTGCGTTTCCCGATATTTTTTCCCTGCATCGTTGTACCTTGTTTCATATGTTTATGTTTCTGCATTGCTTTTGTCTCTGTCATCTCTGTGTGCCTCCTTTCCCGTAATTTTCCAGGCTCTGCTGAGCATACCACAATCTTGCGTAAATACCGTTTTTCGCAAGCAGTTCTTCCTGCGTTCCCTGTTCTGCCACATTTCCGGCATCCATGACGTAGATTCTGTCTGCTCCCGCCACATTTGCCAGACGATGGGAGATCAGCAGGATAGTTTTCTCTCCGGAAGCCGCCAGTTCACGGATCAATGCGATAATGTCGTTCTCACTCTTCACATCAATATTGGAGGTTGCCTCATCGAAAATATAAACAGGGCTGTCATGCAGAAGCGCTCTCGCCAATGCCAGACGCTGACACTGTCCTCCGGAAAAATTACTTCCCTTTTCCAGGACCGGAGTCTCCAGCCCCTGTTCTCCCTTCAGAAAGTCTGCCAGACGTACCTTTTCCAATACCTGCCACAATTCTTTCTCCGAAGCCTCCGGGCGTCCCATGCACAGGTTTTCCCTTACCGTTCCGCGGAACAGATAGCTTTGGTGACTGACATAGGTGATGTTCTGCATCAGACCTGTCTCCGGAATCTGCCGGTAATCCACAGCTCCCACCTTTACCATGCCTGTATATCCACTGTTTCTGCCCATGAGAATGCCGGAAACGGTGGATTTTCCACAACCGCTTTCGCCCACAATGGCGGTAAAACTGCCCTTACGCAGCACCAGATCCACACCGTGCAGAATCTCCCTGTCCTCTTCATACGAAAAACGCACCTGCTCCAGACAGATATCACCGTCAACCGGGAACTTCTCAGCCATAGCATTACCTGTTCCGGTCGCTTCCTTACCGGCATCCCCCTCCGGCAGATCCAGCAGTTTGAAAATCTTCTCACTGGCCGCCATACCATTCATGGCAATATGAAAAAAGGAACCCAGCTGCCGCATGGGAATAAAGAAATCAGCCGCCAGAAGGATGATGAGCAGGCATCCGGCCAGATCCACTTTTCCCGCATGCATCCGGCTCACAGAAAGGATGATTCCCAGTGCTGCACCGCCATAAGCGATAAAATCCATGATTGTAATAGAATTCAGCTGCATCGTCAGCACTTTCATGGTGATCTTACGGAACTTTTCCGATTCCGCATTCATTTCCTCATTTTTAAAAGCATCCGACTGATAGATTTTCAAAGTCGTCAGCCCCTGTAAATTTTCCAAAAAAGTATCTCCCAGTGCCGTGTATTGTCCCCAATACTTCGACAACAGTTTTTTGGCCCAGGTCTGCACCGCTGCGATTGCCACCGGGATCAGCGGAACGCAGATCAAAAGCACCACAGCCGAAGGAACGTCGATAAAGCACAGATAAATAAAAAGTGTCAGCGGTGCCAGCATCGCATAGAAAAACTGCGGCAGATACGCGCCGAAATAAGTCTCCAGCTGATCCACACCTTCCACCGCCACCTGTACCACTTCAGAGGTTCCCGTCTGCTCCTGATATGAGCTTCCCAGACGCAGAAGTTTCTCATAGATCAGTCTGCGCAGCGTCTTTTTGACTTCTTTGGAAGACAGGTAACTCATTTTGGATGCTCCGATGGCACAGCCGAAACGTACCGGTAATGCCGCCAGCATCGCCACGACCGTAACGGGCAACAGCTTGTCTGTCTCCGTATGATTATACAGTGCTGACAGTAATGTTGTAATCGATGTCATCATTGTAATATTTGCTGCCAGAGATAACCACTGCAACGCTACGTTCCCTGCAATGTATTTCCGGCTTTCCGGCACGATGCCGATCAGTCTTTTGTTGATCATCATAGGTAATCCATCCTTTTTCCCTGTTTAAAACAAAAACCGTGCATGGAGTTAGTAGCTTCTAACTTTCTGCACGGTCATTTTATCGGAAATGGTTCTCAATGTCAAATGGTATTATTTTCTCGCAGACAGATGATTCTAAAAAATGTCAGCTGTGAGTGCATCTCCAAAGTCACTTGCCGGGATATCAAAATCAATGATTCCCACCGCATAAGGTTGTAATACATACTGCCCGGATTCAAAGACGAATCCATCTCCCGTAATGCTGAAGGTCGGGCTTGCCGGACCATTGCCGGTGCCTGCAATGTCCGCATCATAGATTTCCTGATAGATAGTATCCATATTTTCCGTACCATCTAACACTACCAGTTTAATACTCTTCTCATAATCGGGGTAGAAGCAGTCATCCGTTGCCTGCATCTCGGCAGCTTTTTTCGTCACCAGTTCCAGTGCTTTGTCACGGAATCCACTTCCGAGACTGTCAAAAGTAATTTTTTCTCCTGTCTGCGTATAATAGTTTCTGTAATCCTGTATGTACCAGCCATGCGCTCCCTGATCATAGCCCTCATTGCCCCATACCACGCTGATCACCTTGTCATCTGCGCGGATCACGTGGAACGTCAGGTCCTGATAGCTGGTTATTCCGCTCATTTCTCCTTCATACACCGTACCGAACTCACTATTTTTCACACTATCTAAAAACATTTCCACGTAATCACTCAGATCCTTTTGGATCTTGTCCTGTGCTTCTTCATTGCCTTCGATTGTAATCGTCGGCACCTGATAGTTATAGGTGTATTTTCTGTCCGCATTTTCCGGATCACTGCTACCTTCAAAATCTTCCGTGGCAATCTCCACTTTGCCGGTTGCAGCAGTCTCGGTCTGCGTCTCCTGCTGCGATGCAGTCTCCGCCTCTGTATTTTCCTGCATGCTTTCCTCCACGTTCTCAATTGGGGTGCCGGTCACCTCCGGAATCACCGGGGATTCCTGACTTCCGCATGCCGTAAACGCAAGCAGCAGTCCTGTAAATATTGTTGCCGATAATTTCTTCTTCATTTTATTTACCTCCCAATATCAATATATACCATCCCTGCATCATATTCAGCCGATGGATTTTAGTCTGATACACTACATTCCAGTGGCTTGTTTGCTATACAGAAAAGCAGAGAATTTCGCCATGAATTACTATGATTATAACAGAAATCCAATATTTTTTCTCTAAAATCATTTGATTTCAGGCAACTTTTAAGGACACGGTGGAATTTACCTGTGCACTGGAATTTAAAATTTCAAGCCAGCGGAAAAATAAAAACTTATATAAGAAAGCATTAAAATAGGTTGTCTTTTCAGACAACCCATAACCATCTCTCCATTTTATTCCACGCCTCGCAGCACAACCTTCCCCACATATTTCCGGACCGCTTCCGCCATCTGTTCCAGTTCCTCCCGGGAAAATGCACCAAACGGATCCGCACTGCCCGTTTTCGCATCGTCACTTTCCACTGTCTGTATCATCCGGTACAGGCAGTTATCATTCTCCTGATAATTCTGCAGATAGTATGCTGGGCATCCTTCGATCCATCTGCCAATATCTTCAAATTCTTCCACCCTGTGGATTCCTTTTACCGCGGTAGTTCGGAATTCATAGGGAATTCCGCTGCTTTTCAGCATACCGATACTCTCCTCAATGCGGGAGATATCCATATGTGACAGTCCCGCCGCCCGGGCATAAAGATCTCTGGAAGCCTTAATATCCATCGCCACATAATCAATCAAGTGCTCCTGCAACAATTCCCACAATACTCCTGGCATATACCCATTGGTATCCAGCTTAATGGGATACTCCAGCTCCTTGATCTTTTGCAGGAACTTGCGAAGGTCCCGCTGCAGAGTCGGCTCTCCGCCGGTGACGCAGACCCCCTGGAGAATCCCCTGCCTTTTTTTCAGGTAGGACAGCACTTCCTCTTCTGAGACGGAGGGCTGTCCCGCAGGATCCAGTACCAGTTCCCCATTGTGGCAAAACGGACAGCGAAAATTGCAGCCTCCTGTAAAAACAGTGGCTGCAATATGTTCCGGATAATCTAATAAAGTTGTCTTGTTAAAACCATGTATTTCCATACAGTATTCCCTTCGTCCCCACAGGGACTGTATGACTCTTTCTTACGTCCTCGACATCGTAGAATCCCGGACCACAAGTTCTCCGTCGAATACGCAGTGCTGGTGTTTCGCTTTTTTCCCGATAATGTCAAACAGAATCCGGGCAGTCTCTCTCGCCATGCTGTCTACCGGCTGCTTTAAAGTCGTCAATGACGGGATAACATATTTCCCGATTTCCACACCATCAAAGCCTGTCAGGGAAATATCTTCCGGTACCTTGTATCCGGCATCAGACAATGCTTTTCCTGCACCGATTGCCAACATGTCGGAGATTGCGAAGATCGCCGTGCACGGAATCTGCTTCTCCAGGAATTCCTTCGTCACCATATAGCCATTCTCCAGGGAGTAATCTTCCAAATCACTCCTCATAGGCAGGATTAGTTCCTCTCTTACTTCTATTCCGTTATCCTTCAACGCCTTTTTATAGCCCTCCAGACGCAGCTTACCGATGGAAGCATCCGTTTTGCGGGCACAGAGGATCGCAATATCCTTATGTCCGTTCTTGCACAGATAGTCCACCATCTTGTAGCTTTCCTTGGTATCATCCACGGTCACGGAAGAATAGGTATTACGGCTGAATCCCTTGGGCAGCATTCCGGTAGTGCTCAAGATAAACGGTACATGAAGCTGTGCCAGTTTTTCCTCACTGTGGACCAGATAACCACCGAGGAAGATAATGCCCCGAAGCCTTTTTTCCTTCACCAGCTTCAGTGCCACTTCCACTTCATCATCGTCATAATCGACATGCTGCAAAACCATGGAGTAGGACTTTTCCTTGATCTCTTCTTCCAATACCTTGATCATCTGGCTGAAAAAAGAGTTGTTAATACCTTTGACCAGCACTGCAATCGCCTTGGCATCCTGACGTTTCAGGTTCCGTGCACTGTTATTGGGCACATAATTATTTTCCTTGATCACCCGCATGATCGTTTCCTTGGTCTCAGGATTGATATCCGGATGATTATTTATCGCACGGGACACCGTGCTGACGCCGACACCGCAGATTCTGGCGATGTCCTTGATCGTGATTTCCTCCATGGAGCGCAAACCTTTCCAAGCTTACATGCTTACCTGCCGTACAGCTTTGTCATACTGCGGATCCGCCCTGCAAGCTCCTTTGTAAAATCTCCGTTCCCCATTCTCCACTTCCAGTTGATGCCCAGTGTGGAAGGAATGTTGATGCGGGCCTCCGATCCCAGTCCGAGATAATCCTGCATGGGAATAACCGCCAGATCCGCTACACTGGACATTGCCGCACGCACGAACTCCCAGGGAATCTGTTCTCTGGGGATGGGCTCACCGTCCGCGTCTTTCAGACGCAGGTAGTCATCGCAGAGCTTTTTATCCGCTCCCTTCAGCGTATCGTACCATCCCATCACCGTATCATTATCATGCGTTCCCGTATATACCACGCAATTATGTGTATAATTATGCGGCAGATAATCACTCTCCTCGCGGGAATCAAATGCAAACTGCAGGATCTTCATGCCTGGATAACCGGATTTCTTCACTAATTCTATCACAGATGGCGTCAAAAATCCAAGGTCTTCTGCAATAACTTCTTTTTCGCCCAGTTTCTCCTTCATGGTACGGAAAATGTCATATCCGGGTCCCTGCTCCCAGTGACCATGCTCTGCTGTCGGTTCTCCATATGGAATCGCATAGTAAGCATCAAATCCACGGAAATGATCGATACGAACCACGTCATAGCGTTCAAAGCAGGCCGCCAGACGCTGCATCCACCATGCATAACCGGTCTCTCTGTGGTGTTCCCATTTGTATAGCGGATTGCCCCACAGCTGTCCGGTGGCGGAAAAGGCATCGGGAGGGCATCCCGCTACTGCTACCGGCTCACAGTTCTCATCAAACTGGAACAATTCCGGATTCGCCCAGGCATCCGAGCTGTCAAATGCCACGTAAATAGGAATATCTCCGATGATCTTGATGCCGTTGTCGTTGGCATAGGTCTTTAATTTTTCCCACTGTACCTGGAACAGGTATTGCTGGAACTGATAAAATGCGATCTCTTTCGCATATTTTCTGCGGTATTTATCCATAGCCGCAGGCGTTCTCAGCTTGATATCCTCTTCCCATGCCGCCCAGCAGATGCCGCGGAAACCGTCCTTGATCGCCATATACAACGCATAATCATCCAGCCAGTAGGCTTTTTTCTGTACAAAATCCCGGAAGTCCGCATCCTCTTCGATATGGCTGTTCTCAAAGGCTTCCTTCAGCAGTCGGAAACGGCTCTTATAGATTTTGCCATAATCCACGGAATGAATGTCAGTACCGAAATCATAGGCATTACACTGTTCTGCGGTGACATAGCCTCTCACCACCAGATCCTCCGGATCGATAAAGTAAGGATTTCCCGCAAAAGTAGAGAAGGACTGGTACGGAGAATCTCCGTAGCTGGTAGGTCCTAACGGCAGAATCTGCCAATAGGCCTGACCGGCCTCTTTTAATCTGTCGATAAATTTATATGCTTCCTTGGAAAAGCAGCCGATTCCATATCTCGACGGCAGACTGCTCACCGGCAGCAAAATTCCGCTTTTTCTCATATTAATAACCATATCTTTCCGTAACCCGCAAATTTTCAGGTACTTTCGTACCTCACGCAGGCACAAATTTGCTTGCAAAAAACGAGCCCAAAGGAATATTTTACTTAGCCCTTAACCGCACCGGCTACCACGCCCTCGATAATGTACTTCTGACAGGTCAGATAGAAGACGATAATAGGAATCACGGACAGTACCAGCAGTGCCATCATGGCCCCCAGATCCTTTGCACCGTAAGAACCTACCAGGTATTGTACCACAACCGGGATGGTTTTGTAATTAGTGCTCAGGCCGATCACCAGATAAGGCAGCAGATAGTCGTTCCAGATCCACATGGCATTCAGGATGGCTACCGTGATGGCGGTCGGCTTCAGGATCGGCATTACGACACCGAAGAAGGTCTGCAAAGGGTTGCAGCCGTCGATCATGGCTGCCTCTTCGATGTCCAACGGAATCGATTTGATGAATCCGCAGAACATGAACACGGACAGGCCGGAACCGAATCCCAGATACAGCAGCACCATTCCGGGAGGGTTGTTTAAATGGGTCATATTCGCCAGCTTAGACATAGTGAACATAACCATCTGGAAAGGTACAATCATGGAAAATACAAACATGTAATACAGCACGTTGGTCACACCGGATTTCACTCTGGTCAGATAGTACGCAGTCATGGAAGTGAACAGAATGATCGCCGCCACGGAAAATACAGTGATGAATGCAGACCATCCGAAAGCTGTAAAGAACCCGGTCTTTTCAATACCGTTCACATAGTTGGTAAGTCCTGCAAAGGTCTCTGCGGTAGGCAGTGCAAAAGGATTGTTACTGATGTACAGCTTTCCTTTAAAAGAGTTGATCAACACGAAGAAAATAGGTGTTAAAAAAGCAACTACCAGCAGACACAGGATACAAAATATGATTACATTGGAAGTTTTTTTCTTAGTCATTATTGTTCTACCTCCTTACGTCTGGTAAGTACCAGCTGTCCCAGCGCAATAACTGCCACAACGATGAAGAACAGTACTGCTTTCGCCTGACCGACACCTTCGAAACCGGTTCTGCCGTAGAAGGTATTGTAAATGTCCAGAGCCAGCATTGCTGTCTTTTTGCTGGGTGCACCGGCGGTCAGTGCCAGGTTCTGGTCGAACAGCTTAAAGCTGTTGGATACAGTAAGGAATAAGCATATCGTAATAGATGGCATAACCATCGGAATTTTCACTTTGAATAATGTCTGTAACGAAGTAGCTCCGTCAATCTGTGCTGCTTCGATCAGATCGGTAGGTACATTCTGCAGTCCGGCTACATAAATAATCATCATATAACCGATCATCTGCCAGTTCATCAGGATGACCAGTCCCCAGAAACCGTAGGTAGGATTGGATACCAGTGTGGTCTCGTATTTTAACAATACCGCATTAATCATCTGCTGCCAGATATAGCCCAGGATGATACCGCCGATCAGGTTCGGCATGAAGAATACGGTACGGAACAGATTGGTTCCTTTGATCTTTCTGGTCAGTGCCAGTGCCAGAATAAATGCAAACACGTTAATCGTAACAATGGATACGACTGAGAATTTTAAGGTAAAACCGAATGCGTTGACAAAATCTTTGTCCGCAAAAATTTTAATGTAATTGTCTAAGCCTACAAACTGCGCGTTCGTGATTGTCTTGAATTTGCAAAAGGACAGATATACGCCCATAACAAACGGTATGATAAATGCAAAGGAAAACGCGATCAACGTAGGCAGTACAAAAATGGGAAAATATCGTTTTAATGTCTTTTGCATAAGCCTTCTCCTCGATTACTTGCTTTTTAAATTCTTTTCAATGAACATGGGGACTGTGGTACCGCCACCGCCCCCATGTCCGAAATAATATAAGATGGATTAAGTTTATCGCTTTGTTTAGTTAGCTGCAGTAGCTGCTTTTTCAGCTGCCCATCTGTCAACTACGGTTGTCTTTACAGTATCCCAGTCGATGGAACCGGAAGCATACTCCAGAAGAGCTGCGCCGAAGTCATCCTTGAACTGCTGGCTGGGGAAGGAAGTGAAGTTCCATGCTACAGATGTCTTGGAGCTATCTGCCATGTAACGAAGAACTTCCTGTGCCAGAGGATCGGTGGGCTTTTCGTCATCGCTAAAGGTATCGAAAGGAGCGATGAATCCAAGGTCGTTGGTTACTGCTGCCTTACCGGTCTCAGAAGAGAACAGCCATTCAACGAATGCGATAGATGCTGCCTGATCCTCAGCAGAAGCTTCCTTGTTGATGCAGAAGAAGTTCTCAGTACCGGTGCACAGTCCCTGGTTCTCTTCACCTTCAACTCCTGTATAGATAGGAAGGAACTTAACATCCTCAGCTTTAACAGTGTTACCGTCTACGCCATTGATCTGGCTCCAACCCCAGTTACCGTTCTGTACCATTGCTGCCTGACCCAGAGCGAACTCAGCCATGGAGTCGTCTACAGACTTGCTTCCCAGCAGGCCGGGCGCTGTGCAGGAGTTGTTGATGTACAGATCGAAAATATTCTTGAAGTTATCGGAGTAAGTGAACTCCAAAGTGTCGGTATCAGTGATACCCTTATCCTTGAACTCGTAGTATACAGGGATGTTAGCCAGATGAGTCTGCCATCTCCAGTCTTCACCGGGAGTCAGGGATGTGGAAGCGAATACGCCTTCGATACCCAGATCATCTTTCTTAGCCTGCATATCTTCTACAACCTCTTTTAACTTAGCGAAGTTGTTGATCTCATCCATGCTTGCTGCCTTAGCACCATCCAGTGCGAAGTACTTCTGCATGATAGCGTCGTTGTAAATGATACCGTAACCCTCTACTACGTAAGGGATTCCGTATACACCACCGTCTTCGCCGGTGATTGCCAGGCTCTTATCCATTAACCAGCTGTACAGGTCTGTATCCTTTAAGTCTGCGCAGTAGTCTTTCCAGTTCTGATAACCGATAGGTCCATTGATCTGGAACAGGGTAGGTGCTTCCTTGTTAGCGATCTCAGACATCAGGGTCTGCTCATAGGTACCGCTTGCTGCGGTAACAACCTTTACAGGAACACCGGTCTCCTCGGTATATTCCTTAGCCAGCTTCTGCCATACTTCATCAACTTCTGGTTTGAAGTTCAGATAGTATACAGAGCCTGCTGCCTCTGCGGTCTTCTCTGCTGCCTCGGTGGTGGTTGCTGCTGCTGCATCCGTCTTAGCGTCTGTTGCAGGTGTGGTAGCTGCGTTGTCGGAACTGCCACAGCCGGTCAGCATGGAAGCTGCCATTACTGCACAAAGTAATACACTTGCCAGTTTCTTCTTCATAATCTTACCTCTCCTTTTGGGTTGAAACGGGATACTTTTCATGATTTTTGCATTGTATGCATTGCTCCCGTCTGGTTGTCGGAAACGGTGTCGGTATGGTTACCGGTAACGTTTCCGTTGCTGTGATTAAAACATAGCACATTCACGAATGGCTTGCAAGTGGTTTTCTGTAAATCCTTGGAAGTTTGTATATTGTTCTTAAAATTGTCCACCGGAATTTGTGCAGTTTCACAATAAAAAGCAGGAAATCTTTCGATCTTCTGCTTTTTCTCATTGATAGCGTTATTTTCATTTAGTTCTACCGCTTACCGATTACTTTTTCTTAGCCGGGCGGTAATAGATCCATGTATTTCCTAAACATCGGATCTCATTTACCGCTTATATCCTGACTACAAACAGTAGCAGGCGGTATTTTTCGTATGATTCTACCCATTTGCGTTCCTTTTTTACCGCCTGATCACTGTTAATAGCATCTAAAAGCGGTAAATGTTACGATATAATGGCTTTTTTATATGAATAATTACCGCTTAGGTTTTGAAATGTGTCAGTCAGGCGGTACCGGGCAGTTGCCTATAAATATTTCTTCCAGCCCTCCGGCAGGTATTTGCTCGTGCCACGGAGCATATCTGACACCAGTTCTTCTACCTGTGCACGGGTAGTTCTTCCTTTCACCTGAGGATCATTCAGGAAAGCTTCCACTACCAGGTCGAAGTCACACAGAATCGCCGCCTTCAGAATGCGCTCGTGGTTCTCCACATGGGGCTCTACCAGCTCCTTGATTTGGGCAGGAAGTTCTCCGGCATACAACGGACGGATGGCATCTCTCTCGAATACCGCATTGGTCTCTACCACGGCACTTTCCGGCAGGTTTGCGATCTGATGACCTGTATTGGGAATGTTGACATTGCTGATCTTACGGGTCAGTCCGCAAAGTGCTTTGATCAGCTGGATGCCTTCCTCTCCGGTGGGTTTCAGTTCGATTTCTTCTTCCCCTGCTGCCAGTCTCGCGCTCTTTTCCAGGCGCTTCTGCAAATCCTGTTTTCTCCAGTCCACGGTGGTCAGACCGAATTTCCATCTTTTTACAGTTTCCGGATCCTTCAGGTAACTGTCTCCGACACCCGGCATGAATTCTACCAGATGTCTGTCTCCGGCTGCCGCGATCAGACCGTACTTGCGGAACAGGTCAAATTTTACAATGTGTGCACAGTCAAAAGTGGAATTCATCCAGTTTTTATCTACTTCCTTAAAGCCGTCCTCCTTATGCTCCTCGGTATATTTCCGATACATGGGGAACAGGTCGATTCCCTTATAGGAGGCATAGTCAAACCAGGTGAAATGATTGATACCCAGTACATTGACCTGAATGTCCTCTCGCTTCACGTCGGTAAGTCCGGTGGTCTCCTCCAGGATTCCCTTTAATACTTTCTGTGTGCCGAATACTTCATGACAGCATCCGAAGGCTTTGATCTCCGGGAATACATAGTATAACGTCTTCACGCACAGTGACATTGGATTTGTGTAGTTGATGACCCATGCCTTAGGTGCATAGGCTTTGATCGCCTGCGCGATCTCCACATACATCGGGATCGTGCGCAGTGCTCTCATGGCGCCACCGGGACCCGCCGTGTCTCCTACGGACTGGTAGATGCCCAGTCGTTCCGGCATATGCACGTCCACTGCCATCTCGTCAAAGGTACCCGGCAGGATCGATATGACGATAAAATCAGCTCCGGTCAACGCCGTCTTCAGGCTGTCGGAAACGGTGTAATTCCATTTTCCCACGACATCTTCTCTGGCTGACAGTCTGTTACCGATGATCTCATTGTGTCTTGCCGCCTCTGCATCAATATCATACAGGCGGATGGTGCCGGACAGTTCCTCGTCCATAGCCAGATCTGTCATAAAGGTCCACGCCCATCCTCTGGAACCTCCGCCGATATAGGCGATCTGTAAGTCTTTTACTTTTCCGTTTGCATACTCCATTTGTAATCCTCCTTGTTTTTGCGAAGCAAAAATCCGAACCCCTTGGTGAGGAGAGGATTTAGCCTCCTTGTTTTTGCGAAGCACATCTAATTCTCTTGTGTTTTTAGCGTTGGCATTTCTGTTCTGTTTTATCTCTATACACTTTATCTTTATATTGCATATTATAGCGGAGATTATTATAATAATCTTACTATTATTTGCGCATTTTTCTATATTTTCGTACTATATTGACTTTTTGTTTATCCTCATAGTTAGTTGTAAACGACTGAAGGTGAATAGGAGTCTTAACGTAAAATATCGAATAAGACATACAGGGAAAATAAGAATAGGTCAAGCTCAAGTGGAGTGTTTACAAAATAAATGAAAAAAGGAAATCTCTTCGATATGATTACAACGCAACCAAATCACACAGAAAAATCTGTAGAAGAAAACCGTCCTGCATCACCGCAGGATCAATGGATTTATAATGAGATCACAGACAATTTCCACATCGACCGCGTGGTTCGGGATTATGACTACTCCATGATCACAAGGCATATCCATGAAGAGTATGAGATTTACTATCTTTTAGAGGGGGAACGCTATTACTTTATCAATCAGCAGACCTACCTGATCACGCCCGGGACGCTGGTATTCATTGACAGGGAGCAGGTGCATCGTACCGGAATGGTCTCCGGGATTCCCCATCATGACCGGATTCTTATGGGCATTATGGAAGAACCTTTTTCCTCTTTTCTGGCGTCCTTCGGTGGACTGAAGCTGCAAAACTTTTTTACGGAACAGGGCAATGTCCTGACTTTATTGCCCGATATGCGTCCGATAATTGAGTCTCTGCTGCAGGATATTGCTTCCGAAATGATTGCCAAGAAACCGGGATATCTTCTGGCTGCCATGACAAAGCTGGCTGAATTTTTTATCACCGTATTGCGGATGCAGCCTGCAGGTCCTGCGGTTCTCTCCCAGGCTACACATTCGAATCCGAAATATCAGAAGGTCGATGAAGTTGCGCGTTATATTGTGACGCATTGCACGGAGAATCTCTCGTTAGATTACCTTGCCGACCGGTTCTATATCAACAAATTTTATTTGAGCCGGATTTTCAAGGAAGTCACCAGTTTCACGACCAATGAATACCAGAACGTCAACCGTATCAAAAAAGCCCACCGGCTCCTTCTGGAAACAGATGACAGCATCACTTCCATTGCGGAACAGTTGGGCTATGAAAATATCACTTATTTTGAACGGGTATTTAAAAAATACCGAGGGATGACACCGTTGAAATATCGGAATTATTACAGCACGCAGGAAGCGTGACTTCTGTACTCTTTGTACTCTTCCATTACACGGCTCCATCGCTCCGCAATCTGCTGCTGTCCTTGCACACTCGGATGTACAAGATCCGCAGAAATGAAGCAGGAATTGTCCAACAGCTGCAGGCCGTCCGTATAGATCAAACGACTAGCAGCATATTTTCTCACGATCCGACGCATTTTCTCAGCACGTTCCTGATCGGGATCATCATTAAATCCAAAGATAGAGGTAGCAAAAATTGGTCGTGGGTCTTCTGCCAAAACAGCCGTAAATTTATCTATTCTCTCTTCAAATGCTTCCAGCGTAGGAATACCCTTTTTGATTTCAAGTGCATTGACTCCCATCTCCACAGAAGCAAAATTCCAGTCCTTACGGGAAATAATATACTTTGCCATTTCTTCTTCCATCAGAGCCCTGCCGGCAAATCCGAGGTTGATATAATCAGTTCCAAGCAACTGAGAAATACGGAACACATAGGAATCCGGCTGAATCAGTCCGAGACTTCCGTGCGTAATAGAGGAACCGTATGCCAGATAGGTCTCCCGTGGCAGTTGCTCCGGCTTTGGCACTTCTGTCACACCTTCGGTACACACATAATAGCAAGGAACATAAGGCAATACGATTCTGACAACCTCGGGTTGGAATGGAAGCTTCTGCTCTGCCGTGATTCGGCGCAGCGTCTCCATTTTCCTCTCTTCCGGGTATTCAATATGGATTCTGGTCTCGGTCTCATAAATATTTTTGGAAGACTGATCCCAGCCTCCCTGAAAAGAACCGAAAAAGATATGCAATGTTGCACTTTCCGGTACCATATCCGCACGCAGGACGATATCCACAGAACCCTTCGGCATTGTAAACCTCAGTTCTACTCCGGTTGCATAAATGTTTTCCTGAACTCCGGTGCTGATCTGTTCCCTGATATCTTTACGAATCCGTCTGGGAAGATACCCTTTTTCTGTTTTTTCCAGTTCTTCCACATTGTGAAATAAAATGTTGTCAAATTCCATGTCCCTGTTTCCTTTCGCATGCACTCCCCATTTTGTCTTTATTATAGCATGCTCTTTTATCTTCTCCAAGGTACAACTCCTCAGATGAAAAAGTGTTCCTTCTTCTGAAAAATGGTATCTTTCCAAATTTATTTTTCTATGTATACTAAAAAATGTAAGCCATGCATCATTTACCTTATGAAATGTTACAAAATTAGCCTTCATCATGTTCCATTGTGAAAGTCCAATAAGAATATGCCTGATATCTGTTGTCAAAAGGAGAATCTACTATATATGCGACCACTTCCAAACATACCATTTGACCTTTTTCTTTTCGCCGGACAATCCAACATGGCCGGACGCGGTATTACCTGCTCACGATTTCCTGAAACAGCTCCTGCCGTATCCCCGGAAGCCGGCGCAGAGTTTCGTGCTATTTCCGATCCCACGACGCTTTATCCAATTGCAGAGCCTTTCGGAGCCTTGGAAAATAATCCGCAGGGAATTTATGAACCCGGGATGAAAACCGGTTCTCTGGTCGGTAGCTTTGTAAATACTTATTATGCCAAAACCGGAATCCCTGTACTCGGAATTTCTGCATCCAAAGGGGGCTCTTCTATCCTGGAATGGCTCCCCGGAACACCATATTTTCAAGATTTATGTGAACGCTATCAAAAGTGTCTTGACTATATCTGTACAAATGACATTAAGATTCACTCTCAATATCTGTTATGGTGTCAGGGTGAGACAGACGGTGATCATAAGATGTCAAAAGAGAAGTATGTAAAATATTTTGCAGAATTTTGGAATGCCTTGAAACTCCACGGAATCAAACAATGTTATCTGATTCAGATTGGTCATTTTAATCCATATCTTGTCGAACCCGATGCAGAATTTCACGACTACTCAGAGATTATGGATGCTCAGCGCTACCTATCCAAAGAATTTCCGGATGTCACACTGGTGTCTGACAGTTTTTCCTCTATGCTGCGAAGAGGCCTTATGAAAGATGCCTTTCATTATTATCAAAAGGCTTATAATGAGGTGGGAGAAGAGGCAGCTGGAAATATTGCTGTTCTGAATGGCAAGTTAGTGAAATAAATATTTACAAAGGGACGGACTCCCGGAACGGACAGAATGCCTTCTGGAAGCTGTAACGTCTCCGAGTGTGAATTCCCTAAAGAAGTGGATATCATATATGGTAGAGGG
>CAKRRS010000035.1 GCA_934394665.1 uncultured Acetatifactor sp.
TCATGTAATTCCGGTGGAATGTAATGCCGGAAATCATGTGAAAGCTAAAAGTAGGATGGTTTATATGGAAAAATATGTACCGTTTTATGCAACCCGGTTTTCAGCAAGAAATTTTAGAATGGTAAATGGGATAAAGGCAGTGCCATTATATAGTGTGTTTTGCATTTGAAGTTCTACATCTTCCAGGTCGTTGAGGAAAGATAGTAAAACAGACTGCCGTTATTTCGCAGTAAATGTGGAACGAAAATGTTCCGCACGGTATTGCTTTGGCGTTTTTCCGGTCTTTTCCCGGAAAAGTGCCGTAAAATAGCTCTGGCTGGGAAACGCCAGGGTAGAAGAAATCACAGAGATCGCATGATCGGAATAGCAGAGCATATTCCGGGCGGTCTCTATTTTTTTATTTTGAATATACGAGCTGATACTGCATCCCATCTCTCTGGCAAAAAGGTGGCTCAGATAGCTTCTGACACTTCCATGCCGCCCTCAATACAGTATCTGGCCAACAGGGCAGCCGTAATGGCAAAATGATATTTCAGATTTTGCAGTGGGGAATCCGACAGAATACCAAGCCCCTTCTTATTTCTGGAGAAACCGAAGGATGAAAATATTCTGTTTCCTTTCCATTTCTATGAGCCGTTATTGTTCACACACCAGAAGGCGCACTGGGTACCGACCATCAGTCAGACAGAAGATATCTATTATCCGGAAGAAATGGAGTATTATCGCACCAAATCCCTTCCCATAGGGTATCAGGGAGAAGTGGCATGTAAAGCGCAGTCTAAGACAATGGGAACGGAATTCATCAGCGAAATGGTAATGGAAGCGATCACTGCCGCAAAAAATGCCGGAGTATCCCTGTACTGCGGAGAATTCGGGGTGATCGATCAGGCACCGATTGAGGATACCTTCCGGTGGTTTGGCGATGTGGATGCGGTATTCCGTGAGTTTGGCATCGGCTGTGCAGTATGGACCTATAAGGAGATGGACTTCGGACTGATTGGAGAACACTATGCACCGATCCGCGAACAGCTGCTGAAACTGTGGAATCAGAAATAACTTTTAAACAATCGGATATTGAAAATACCCGGAAAACCGTTGGTTGTCAGATGCGCTCAGCCACGGTTTTTCTTCTGTTTTTTCAAAGTCTTTCGGGGAATGAAAAATATCGGTAAATACACTACATTTTGTGTAGTTTGATTTTGACATACCAATAGGTACTATGGTAAACTGAATAAGAAAAAAGTGGGATAGTCTGCTTGGGGGAGAAAAGAAGCTTCACGGAAGAAATTCAGACCGGGAAAAGTTAAGGGAGCGAAATACCTTGGATAAGAATGAATATACAATAAAAGTAGAAGAGATCAAAGATCTGATCAGTCAAAGGCAATATGCACAGGCAGCAGAGATTGCCGACACGATTGACTGGCGGAAACCCAGAAGCGCCAGAACTCTGTGCATTGTCAGCGATCTTTACAAGATCAACAGAAGATATGAAGATGCCAGAGATATGCTGCTACTGGCGTATGAGCGTCGTCCGGGCAGCAGGACAATCTGTTATTCGCTGTGCGAACTTTCCATCAAAATGGAAGAGTATGTACAGGCAATCGAATATTATAAAGAATTCGTACAGGTAGCACCGAAGGATCCTGGCAGATATATTTTGCAGTATAAGCTGTATGAAGCACAGGATGTAAGTTTAGAAGAGCGGATTGCTGTTCTGGAAGAACTGAAAAAGAAAGACTACAGAGAAAAATGGGCGTATGAACTTGCTTATCTGTATCACAGAGTAGGACTGGCAACGCGCTGCGTCGAGGAATGTGATGAACTGATCCTCTGGTTTGGCGACGGAAAATATGTCATAAAGGCGATGGAGCTGAAAATGCTGCACCAGCCCCTGACACCGGAACAGCAGGAAAAATATGATCATCGCTTTGACCCCACTCCTGCGTATGACTATGAACAGGGCAACAATGCGCAGGACGGCAGCTACGATGGAAACCGGGACTATGCGCAGGATGGCAGCTATGATGGAAATCAGGGCTATGCGCAGGATGGCAGTTATGATGGAAACCGGGACTATGCGCAGGACGGCAGTTATGATGGAAACCAGGGCTATGCGCAGGATAGTAACTATAACGGAAATCAAGACTATGGTTATGCACAAGATGCAGGTTATGCTGAAAACGGAGGGTATGAACAGGATAATACCTACGAACAGGTAACGGATGATACTAAAGTATATGAACCCGTTCAGCCGGCACAGACACCGGCACAACCGGCAGACGATGAATTTGACATTCATGTCAAGACAATGGATGTCGGACAGTATAATACGATCAACTTGCAGGCGGAACTGGCAGCAGGCTTAAGAGAAGTATTGGGTGATGACCGGGAGAAGGAGAAAGAAACATCCGATTCTATTACCCGTGCTATTGTGGCTCCAATGATGGAAGCCAATACAGAGACGATTAATTATCCTGAGATTCCGGAAGAAGACGAAGAACCGAAGCCACAGACGGAGCAGATGGAAGGAACCGAAGTATTTTTCGGGGAGACCGGAGAAATCGGTGATTTATCACAGGTTCCTGAGGTAGAAACCGAAGATATTCTGCCGGAGGAGACGCCGGTTACCAGACAGCCGGATGTGGTACCGGAAATGTCAGAAGTGCAGGAAGCAGCCGTACAGGAACCTGAGGGATCGTATCCGGATACACAGGGAATACAGGAATTGCAGGATCCGGAGGCAGAGGAAATACAGAACCCGAATACCCAGAAGACACCGGAAACAGCTACTGTGCAGGCAAATGCACAAGACCGCAAACCGACGGAGGAACTCCATGAGATTACGGCAACACCGGCACCTGTTACACCCGTAGAACCGCCGAAGGAACTTGCAAATGTGTTGTCACAGGAATCGGACGGACAGATCAGCCTGGTAATGCCGGAAGCGGAGAGCATTGAAAAGCAGATCACCGGACAGATGAATATCGAAGATATTCTGGCAGAGTGGGAGCGTAAAAAGAAGGAAAATCTCGAGAAGAGAGAAGAAGAAGTCCGCCAGCATGTATTGCAGCAGACCGGCGCGATGTTTACGGAATTTGAGCAGGCAGTCAGAGACGGTTTGCTTGAAAAACTGGAGAAAGAAAAGTCTGCAAATGCAAATGTAACAACAGCCACGGAAGAGATACAGACACCGGAACCTGTAACAGATAAGATTACGGATGCCGATGAGGTAGAAGAACTGGAAGATATTGCGGAGACCATCGTGGAAGAGGAAGAATCCGCAGCAGAAACACTTCAGGCAGAAGAAGCCGGCGAGACACAGCCGGAAGAGGCAGAAAGTGACGATACTGTGGAAGAACTCGAGGAAGAGCCTGTATATGATGCAGAGAGTGAGACTGCCGAAGCCCCGGAGCAATATACAGATGCAGAGGATACCGATTCTGTAGAAACAGTCGAAAACGTAACCGAAGAAAACGAAGCTGCGGAGGAAGCCGAAGTAGCTGAAGAGCCCGGAAACGAGTGGGAATCGTCCGAAGAAGTGACAGAAGAACAACCGGAAGAACAACCGGAAGAGCAGCCGGAACGCCCTGCCGTAGAAAGGGACAAAGCAAAAGTCCGTGCGCTTACCAGAGAAGAGAGAGAACTCTATGCTCCGTTCATTCAGAGTAAATCTGCGAGAGAGCAGCTGGTCAAAGCCATTGATAATATCAGCCTTGCCGCTTATACCGGCAACGTGATCATTACCGGCGAAGAGGGAATGGATACCTTATCTCTTGCGAAAAACATGATCCGTGAGATTCAGGCGACCGACAGCAATTTCTCCGGAAAAGTGGCAAAGATTTCCGGACATGCACTGAATAAAAAAGACACTGCAGAAACATTGTCGCGACTGAAAAACGGCGCTCTTATCATTTGCAAAGCATCCGAAATGAATGATGGAACCGTGAATACCCTGCACAAGGCGTTACAGCAGGAGAGTCAGGGAATCGTAATCATTCTGGAAGATACCAGAAAAGAGATCGACAAGTTCCTGGAGAAGTACGAAAAACTGAGAGAATGTTTCAACGCCCGAATGGATGTGGAGGCACTCAGCAATGATACCCTGGTAGCATTCGGAAGACAGTATGCCCGGGAAAAGGAATATTCTATCGATGAACTCGGCGTATTGGCATTACATACCAGAATTGCAGATATGCAGACGATCGACCATGTGGTGACTGTGGTAGATGTAAAGGAAATTGTGGATGAAGCAATTGTCCATGCCAACAAAAAGACGTTGAAACATTTCTTCGATGTCCTTTTTGCCAAGAGATATGACGATGAGGATATGATTATTCTTACGGAAAAGGATTTTGCGTAGCATTCAGGGAAAGTATCGAGGATGCGGTTTTACAAATGGGTGTGATTTTACTCGGCTCTTTTGGCAAAATGGATGAATAAAAAGCCGGGAATATGTATAGCAGGAGGCGTAGCGATGACGAAGGAGAAGGTATTTATTTCCGAAGCGGATCAGTATCTTTTTGCTCAGGGAACTCACTATGATATTTATAAAAAACTGGGAGCGCATCTGTCTGTAGAGGATGAAGTACAAGGCGTCTATTTTGGTGTGTGGGCACCAAATGCGGCACAGGTAAATGTGATCGGTACATTTAATGACTGGAATGAAGAATCACATCCTATGCAGAAACTGGGCGAAGGCGGTATCTGGGGATTGTTTATTCCCGGGGTGGAAGAAGGATCCATGTATAAATTTCTGATCCATGCTTTAGATGGCAGAAAACTATACAAAGCAGATCCGTTTGCCAACTATGCGGAGTACAGACCCGGGACAGCATCTATTGTCACCGATATCACGGGTTTTGACTGGAAGGATTCCAAATGGCTGGAAGCCAGAGATAAAAAAGACATGAACAAAGAGCCTATGGCAATTTATGAATGTCATATCGGTTCTTTTATGAAGCACCCTAACAACGGCACGGCAGAAGGTTTTTACAATTATCGTGAATTTGCCGGGCGTGTCGTAGAATACCTGAAAGAAATGAAATATACCCATGTGGAGTTGATGGGAATTGCAGAACACCCGTATGACGGTTCCTGGGGATATCAGGTTACCGGTTATTATGCACCGACCTCCCGTTATGGCACGCCGAAAGATTTTATGTATCTGGTGAATGAACTTCACAAGGCCGGAATCGGTGTGATTCTCGACTGGGTACCGGCACATTTTGCAACGGATGCACACGGACTGGCAGAATTTGACGGGCAGTGCATTTTTGAACATCCCGATCCCCGTCTGGGAGAGCATCCCGAATGGGGAACCAAGATTTTTAATTATGGAAAAAATGAAGTGAAGAACTTCTTAGTAGCCAATGCTCTTTTCTGGCTGCGCGAGTTCCATGTGGACGGTATCCGCGTAGACGCTGTAGCGTCTATGCTGTATCTGGATTACGGTAAAAAAGAAGGACAGTGGGTGCCGAATAAATTCGGCGGAAACAAGAACCTGGAAGCAATTGAATTCTTCCATCATCTGAATTCTGTGGTCAGGGGAACCTACCCCGGATTTATGACGATTGCAGAGGAATCTACCGCATGGCCCAATGTAACCAGTGAGATTGGGGGAGAAGGATTGGGCTTCTCTTTCAAGTGGAACATGGGATGGATGCATGATTTCTGTGAATATATGAAACTGGATCCGTTATACCGTAAGGGCAATCATTATGCCATGACCTTTGCCATGAGTTATAATGACAGCGAGAACTATATTTTGCCGCTGTCGCATGATGAGGTAGTACATCTGAAATGCTCTATGGTGAATAAGATGCCCGGATACACCGCGGATAAATATGCAAATCTCCGCGTGGGATACACCTACATGTTTGGTCATTCCGGTAAAAAACTGCTGTTCATGGGACAGGACTTCGGACAGGAGAGAGAATGGAGTGAGGAACGCGAACTCGACTGGTATCTGCTGGGCGAGAAGCTGAATCAGGGCGTACATACTTATATGAAGGAACTGTTGGAGCTGTATCGCAAATATCCTGCAATGTATGAGATCGACAATACCTGGGATGGTTTCGAGTGGATGAACGCAGACGATGCGGAACACAGTACTTACGCGTTTGTCAGAAAATGCTCCAGTGGGAAGAACAATCTGCTGTTTGTGTTAAACATGACGCCGATGAAATGGGAAAATTATACGGTTCCTGTGCCGAAGAAGAAAAAATATAAGCTGCTGTTAAACAGTGATGAGGAGCGCTTCGGCGGCTGGGGCAATGAGATTCCGGCAGAGATCATGGCGGAGAAAAAGCCTTGTCATTATAAGGATTATTCCATCAGCTTCGACCTGCCTCCGTATGGCGCGGCAGTATTTCTGTTCTGATGACTGGCAGCACCGATCCGGGCACAAAACCGGTTAGCGGCAACCGATCGGGGAGGTCAGAAATGTTGTAACGCGAATGCGGCGGTTAAGAAAATACAGAAAACAACCGAAATAAAAGATGAGTGTAACCAATGGCTGCACTCATCTTTTCTTTTCTATCTAAGAAAAGAAAGTTTGATATTTTGCGTTTCACATAGAAAAACAAGTGCTTTCTGGAGCGATTTGAGGAAATAAAGCCAGTGGGAAAATAGGCTTAAAACAGATAAGAGTGAAAAAATATTATGAAAATAACATTTCAAAATCAGACAATCAAGGAAACAGAAAACAGAACAGAGAATACCCATACAGAAAATATGCGAACGGGTAAAAACGATAAAAGCGCAAAGAGTGGAGAGAAGGCGCAGCGCAGTAAAAAGAGCGCGGCGGTAAATGCATTTGGTGCGATATACGAAGGCGGTGTATTGCCTGTTCCGACAGGAACCGAAGAAAACAATAAAGGAAAGTCCCTGATAGAATTACAGCAGGATGCTGGAAATACCAACGTGGCATTGCAACAGGATTATATGACACTGCTGTCTCATACCATGTCACAGGAAGATTATGCAAAGGCATGTGAGGATGGTTTTGATCCCAAAGAACTGGATCAGGATACTGCAGTTACCATTGTGGATAAGATCAAGGCAGAACTGGTCCGTTCCGGACAGCAGATTGCCGGGTATACGGATGATCTGGATATGGATACGCTGGCGGCGGCCGTGGGAAGTGACACACTTGCCAGAAGTATAGAAGAACAGTTTCAGGCTGCAGACATTCCATTGACGCAGGAAAACATAAACCAGCTCAAAAATGCCTGGGATATGGCGTCGTCGCTGACGGCTCCGGAGGAAGGAAGCATCGGCTATCTGATAGATAATGGTCTGGAATCTGAAATCTGGAATCTGTATGTGGCACAAAACAGCGGCGCACAGGTGCAGAAGAGCGATGTGCCCACGGAACTGCAAGGGCAAATGGATAAAGTCATTGCCGATGCCGGTGTACCTCTGAATGATGAAAACAGGCAGAAAGCACAGTGGCTGGTCAGTGCAGGACTTCCGCTAACGACAGATACGATGCGAAAGCTTGCAGAACTGGATGCGATTTCTTACCCTGTGACGGAAGATGCTTTTGCAAAAGCGGCAGCATCTGCAATTGCGGAAGGTAAGAACCCGGCTTATGCCAATCTGGGTAGACAGGAAAATATCTATGAAAAAGCATCCGGAATGCTGCAAGAATGGTTTTCCCGGGCAAAATGGGATGCCACGGCGGAAAACCTGACTGCCAGAAAGCAATTGGAAGAGATCAGGCTGCGGATGACGGCGGAAGTCAATGTGAAACTGCTGCAGAGTGATTTCTCTATTGACACAGCGCCCATGGAGCAGCTGATAGAGGCACTCCGTAAGGCGGAAGCAGGGATTGCGGACAAATATTTCCCCGGGGAGGAAAATGCTGTCGGCAAATATGAAACTTATACACAAGCGGTACAGGTGACTTCGGAATTGCCGGGATTGCCTGTCGGTGTATTGGCGCCTTATAGTTTAGAACAGAAGACCGATGCCGTAACGGTTGCCGACTTCCATAGGGAAGGTGTGGCAATGCAGCGCACCTACGAGCAGGCAGGAGAACGTTATGAGACGCTGATGACTGCGCCGAGAGCGGATCTGGGTGATAGTATCCGGAAAGCATTTTCGAACGTGGATGATATTCTGACAGACATGTCATTGGAAAAGACTTCTGAAAACCAGAGAGCCATCCGCATTCTGGGCTATAATCATATGCAGATCACGCCGGAAAATGTAGAAAAAATAGTCTCTGCTGACAGACAGGTCAGTGCGGTAATTGACAGACTGACTCCGAAAAATGTATTACAGATGATCCGTGACGGGGTGAATCCTCTGGAGAAGACCTTTGCCGAACTGGAGAATTATTTTGACCAAAATCCACAGGCTTATGAGGAACAGGCAGAGGATTACAGCCGTTTCCTATATCAACTGGAGCAGAAAAAAGGAATTACCGAGACCGAACGGAAAGCATATATCGGTATTTACCGGATGGTGCATCAGATCGAAAGAGAAGACGGTGCGGCAGTGGGTGCAGTGGTAAATACCGGTACAAGCTTACAATTTTCCACGCTGCTGGCAGCAGCAAGGAGCAGGAGAACCGGGACATTGGACTGGAAGGTATCGGATGATACCGGTCTGACACAGGAAGTGAGATTCTCCGAAAATAATATTTCTGAACAGATTCAGACAGGAATGGCAAGAGAAGTGTTGGCGGAAGTGACGTTAGATGCGGAGAGCAGAAATGCTTACAATAGAGAAAGCATGCGGGAAATGCAGGCAGCGCTTTTGACAGAGTCCGGAACGGCAGAATTGTTGCAGAAAGGGGAAGTACCGGTCAGTGCGGCAAATCTGCTGGCAGCGCAGGCTTTGCTTGAGAATCCGGCAGAACTGTTTGGAAATCTGAAATACTACAGAGAAAAATACAGTGACAAAAACGTGCCGGCAGCAACGCCAAAGGCAGCGCAAACAGATGCTGTGGATGCGCCGGAACTTTGGAAGAAGTTGGAGCAACAGGATTTCACGGAAGATTACAAAGATATGCTTCAGGAGGCGGCAGAGGAAACAGAAGAGAACAGCCTTGCACAGGCGGAATCTCATCTGGATGTAAAACAATTACAACTCACCCATAAGCAATTGCGTATTGCGGAGAGCCTTCGGGAGAAACAGGAGTATTTCCTTCCCATGTATCTGGGAGACCGGCTGGCAGGGGTGCATCTCACAATGCAGCAAAGCCGGGAAAATAAAGGAAGTGTGGATATTCGTGTGAGCCTGGAGGAAGCGTGTATGGAAGCTCATTTGCAGGTAAACGGTGACAGCATCGAAGGTTATCTTGTAGGAAATACACCGGAAGAGGTTACGAAATTACAGGAGACTTCCGATATATTCCTTGAATGGATTCAGACAGATACCTCTGCAGACTGGAAGGTGGAAGCACTTCCCATTGTCGGCTCCCGGGATAGGACAAGGATGACTGCCGGTGAGACACAAAATGCAGAAAATATAGAGACCGGGGCAGATACAGCAAAGCTGTATCGCCTGGCAAAAGGATTCCTGCAGGCTGTTGCAGACAGTAGCAGAGAGTAAGGAGTAACACATGAGAATTAATTACAATGTATCGGCAATGTTGTCTAACAATGCCTTATCCAACAATGATGATCTGTTGTCTAAATCGCTAGAGAGACTTTCCTCCGGACTGAAGATCAATCACGCAAAAGATAATCCTGCGGGACTGGCAATGTCCAAACGTATGAATGCACAGATCGAAGGCTTGTCTGTGGCAAATCAGAATGCCAGCGATGGGGTATCCATTATCGAGATTGCAGACGGTGCAATGACCGAGATCAGCGAGATGCTGCAGCGAATGAACGAGCTTTCTGTGAAAGCAGCAAACGGTGTTATGACTGACAGCGACCGGGAAACCGTACAGGAAGAAGTGGCACAGTTGAAGGAAGAGATCACCAGAATCTCGAATGTTACGGAATTTAACGGACAGAAGCTGCTGAACGGTGAGTATGATCTGAAGGGTTATACCAGTAACGATGATATCAAAGTAAATTATTATTCCATGGATGTTCCGGTGAAAAAATATACAATAGAATCCCTGAAACTGACAGCAGATCCGGACAATCAGGGAAAATATTTATTGGACGGAGCGGTTCAGTTTGGAGACGGATTCGATAATCCGGCAGCATTGAAGACGGAAATCAAAGATAATCTGTTGACCATCACCGGGGAAAATGGATTTGAAATGCGTCTGGATGTATCGGATGCGCAGGCAGGAACTTATAACAAATTAGAGATCGATGCGACAGGTATCGGTGCGATGCGTCTGCAGGTCGGCGCTAATGAAGGTCAGGTGCTGCAGGTGAATATTCCGGCAGTCTCCCTGCAGAATATGGGAATAGAAGAGATTGATGTCAGCACAGCCGAAGGCGCAACAGATGCCATTGAGCGTTTGGGTGGGGCTATTAAATATGTCTCTTCCGTACGCGGTCGCCTGGGTGCTTTCCAGAATCGTCTGGAGTCTACCATCAACAGCCTGGATGTTACCAGTGAAAATATGACTTCTGCATACTCCCGTATCATGGATGTGGATATGGCGGAAGAGATGACTTCTTATACGACGTATCAGATTCTGACACAGGCAGGGACTTCTATGCTGGCACAGGCCAATGAGAGACCTTCCCAGGTGTTGCAACTGTTACAGTAAATTGGGCATAAGAGGATACGATTCGGATGACAAAAGAATGTAAGCAACAATTTACCCTGCGGATCACGCAGGCAAATGCTACACAACTGATAGTGATTTTGTATGAAATGCTTTTGCAGTATCTGTCGGATGGAGAAAATGCGACAGAAGACGGACCGTTTCTGGAAGCGGTGCACAGGGCAAGAGGATGTATCAATGAACTGTTAAATTCCCTGCACAGAGAATACAGTCCGGCGAGGGAACTCTCCGCACTGTATCTGTATTGCATTCGCAGACTTGCTATATGTGAGGCAAGAAAAGACAAGGCACTGCTCGAAGAGGTACGCAGGGTGATAGCGCCCTTGTGTGATGCCTACAGACAGCTTCAGGAGCAAAATACTTCCGGCCCTGTGATGAACAATTCCCAGACAGTATATGCAGGTCTGACTTATGGCAGGAACAGCTTAACCGAAAACATGACTGACCAGGGCACGAATCGGGGAATGCTGGTATAGGGAAGACTTTTGAGCAGCCGGCTGTGTGGCTGCCAGCTCTGTTAAATGCTGATACCTTTTTTGCAGAGCATTTATTTCGTAAATATAACTGTCAATCAGATCACTTTCTAATGCGTTATCAAAACCCGCATAGGCGATATCCAGAGCCTGGCGGGTTTTTCTGATAGATTCTTTCAGATCCAGAGGGGAAAGATCTTCCTCAATTGTGTCCGGAGAGGCTTGCGCCTGACTAAAAAAGATTTTCATAGAGTGAACCGTCCTTTCTGCTAACAGTATAGGAAGGAAAAAGGAAAAATATACCTGTAATGCTCAGAAAATGCAGGCATTTTCTGAGCGGACAATGAATACACTATAGCAATTCGTGACAGTAGCGGTGAGAATGGCAATGGAACATCCGGAGAAGCTGCTGTGGCTGATCATAGCTGCAGTGATCGTTTTGGGAATCAGTTTTTTAGGGAAAAAGGCAGAATGGCTCTTGGATTTTGCATTACGCAATATTGTTGGGGCGATTGCATTATTTTTCATAAATATGGGAATTACCGCGGTGGGATGCTCCGTGACGGTCGGCATTAATGTAGCGACAGTTCTGACGACGGGCTTTTTGGGACTGCCGGGGCTGTTTTTATTATACGGATTAAGCATTTACCATGCGATAAGCGGTGCGGTTTGACATATAAAAACCGCGTAAAATAAGGATTTGTCCGGTTTTTTCAAATACACGGTAAATGAGTGTTTGTCAAAAAGTACTAAAGTTTATTTTTTTACGGAAAAGGACTTGCAAGAAAACAGGCAACCCTTTATAATCCATCTTACAACCAATCGCGATGGTTGTTCAATGTATCTTATAAGATCTTTTAGTATTTCTGTTTGGGATAATTTCATCCCACATTACCAGACGTAACTTGAAACAGTGGAGAGGAGGAACAGAACAGTAGATTCTATGTAGAAAAACAATGATTGGAAACAAAAGAGAAGGAGATGAGATATTGGGGTATTATGCGTACTTTTAGCGATAGCATGTTGTTTTGATTATAAAACACAAAAAATTCCCAATCGATTGATTTTATGCTGCCTGACTGTGGGTATGGGGTACCGGTTGTTTACGGGTGGCGTGAAAGGACTTTTTGAATATTTTCTGAGTACGTTGCTTACGGTCTTTTTGCTTTATTTCTTTTTTCGGATCGGAGCAATGGGCGCCGGAGATGTCAAGATATTGGGAGCCTGTGCCGGCTTTTTCCCTTGGAATAAGGTTGTGTACTTTGTGTTTTTTGCCTTATTGATTGCGGCTGTTTTTGCACTTGGCAAAATGTATCTGGAGCGAAACATGAAAGAACGCCTGTATTATCTGACCGGATATTTGTGGGAAGTATTTCGGTGCGGCAGGTGGAAACTGTATTTTGCCGGAGAACGTGAAGGCGCAAAAGCCGGAATCTGCATGGCGGGGCCTGTATTTTGCAGTGCTTTGCTATATATGGGAGGAGTTTACTGATGGAGCAGAAGGAGGCAGTTCTCGCCTTGTATGACCGGGAGGAGGAATATGCAAGGCTTTTCTCAGAGTATTTGAGAAGACAGAAAGAGTTACCGTGGAAAATTCATACTTATACCCGGGCGGAAGAACTGATGACCGGCGAGAAAAATGGGGAAGTGGCAATGCTGGTGGTGGCGGAGTCTTCTTACACAGAGGAATTGAATGTTCTGCAGCCGGCGTGCCTGGCAGTTCTGAATGAAAGCGGGACTTTGAGATTCCATCAGCTTCCCAATATTAACAAATATCAGGAGGCAGAAGGGGTATGGAAGGAATTACTGGAACTGTATATTGAGGCAACCGGTGCGCAGATGCCGTTTCTGTGTACCGAATACAAGACCAAATTTATTGGAATGTATTCTCCGGTACACAGATGTCTGCAGAGCTCTTTTGCAGTGACCTTCGGGCAACTGATGGCGGAAAAACATCCAACGCTGTATCTGAACTTTGAACATTACACCGGGATTACAGAACTGCTGCCGGAACGACAGAATCGGGATCTGGCAGATCTTCTGTATTTTTTATCGGGAGATGAGGGGAAATTTCCACTTCGTATGCAGACGGTGATTCAGAAGAAGGGAAATCTCGATTATATTCCTCCGATGCGGAACGGACAAAATCTGCTGGCAATCACATTAGAGGAATGGCGGAACCTATTTCGGCGAATCGAAGAGCTGGGAAAATACGAATATGTCATACTGGATCTGAGTGAGTGCATCCAGGGACTGTTAGAGGTTCTTCAACTTTGTGTCAGAGTATTCACGTTAACCAGAGAGGATCATATGTCACAATGTAAGCTGGATCAGTATGAGCAGTTACTGTCATTGTGTGAGAAGGAAGAAATCAAAGACAAGACGAAAAAACTGAATCTGCCATATTTTCACAGGCTGCCGCTTGATATGGAACAGTATACCAGAGGAGATCTGGCAGATTATGTACGGAAGGAAATAGAAACACTGGAATAGAACAGGAGAGACAAAATGGATTATTTAGAGCAAAGAAGAAAGCTTCGTCAAATTGTACAGGAACGACTGGATTACGGGAGAGATTACACGGATGAAGAAGTGGAGGATACCATTGATGAAGTACTGATGGAACAGGATAGTCTGGAACTGTGTCCGGTAGAATTACGCAGGCGTTTACGCAAAGAACTGTTTGATTCTTTACGCAGGCTGGATATTTTGCAGATCTTTGTGGAGGACAGTTCTGTTACGGAGATCATGATCAATGGAATGGATCACATTTTTGTGGAACAGGACGGACAATTAAAAGAACTGGATCGGGCATTCGATTCCATGGAAAAACTTCAGGATGTCATTCAACAGATTGTCGCCGGTTGTAACCGCGTTGTAAATGAGGCATCTCCAATCGTGGATGCAAGGCTGAGTAACGGATCACGTGTAAACATTGTCATGAATCCGATTGCCCTAAACGGTCCGATTGTCACCATCCGGAGATTTCCGGACAAACCGGTCACAATGCAGAACCTTATCCAGTGGGAGACCATTTCTACAGAAGCAGCAGAGTTTTTGGAAAAACTGGTAAAGGCAGGATACAACCTGTTTGTCAGTGGGGGAACGGGCAGCGGAAAAACAACGTTTCTGAACGTATTGTCAGGTTATATAGCTGCGGAGGAACGAGTAATTACGATAGAAGACAGTGCAGAATTGCAACTGCAGGGGCTTCCCAATCTGGTGCGGCTCGAAACCAGAAATGGCAATACGGAAGGCTGCAGAGAGATTGGAATCCGGGAACTGATCCGTTCTTCTCTGCGAATGCGTCCGGATCGCATTATTGTCGGGGAGGTCAGAGGTCCGGAGGCAGTGGACATGCTGCAATGTATGAATACGGGACATGACGGCAGTATGTCCACAGGACACGCCAACAGTGCGACGGATATGCTGTCAAGGCTTGAAAATATGGTTCTTATGGGAATGGATCTTCCGCTTGCCGCAATCCGTAACCAGATAGCATCCGGAGTAGATATTATTGTGCATTTGGGCAGAATCCGCGATAAAAGCAGAAAAGTGTTGGAGATTACCGAAGTAATAGGCTGCGAACAGGGTGAAATCCGTTTAAATCCATTGTTCCAATTTGAAGAACTGGGAGAAGACAGTGAGGGAAAAGTGGTCGGAAGATTGCGGAGAAAAGGAGAATTGCTCCATGAAGGAAAACTTAAAGCGGCAGGATTATCGTAAAGCGTTTCCGAAAAGATGGGATTTTGTGAGACCGTTTTTGCAAACGGTAATCGTTATGAGTTTCCTTGCCTGGTTTTTCTACCGGTCTGTCTGGGCAGTTGTGTTGCTGATTCCACTGGGAATTGTATATTTTCGCAGATGTGCGGCAAACCAAAGCCGGAAAAACCGACAGGAACTGACACTGCAGTTCAAAGAATGTATTCTGTCTGTGGCGAATTCGCTCAGAACAGGATATGCCCTGGAAAATGCGTTTTTGGAAAGCCGGGAGGATATTCGCCTGCTGTATGGAGAGCGTGCTGCAATGTATCAGGAACTGGAACTGATAAGAAGAGGACTGATCATGAATCTTACGCTGGAAGAACTGATCGGTGATTTGGCGGAGCGCAGCGGTATTGAAGAGATAGAACAATTTTCAACAATCCTGCAGATTGCCAAAAGAGGTGGCGGAAGCGTGGCACAAATCATACGTACTACTTCAGAGGTAATCGGTAATAAGGTGGAAACCATGCAGGAAATGCTGACAATGCTGCAAGGAAGAAGGCTGGAACAAAATATTATGGAAATCATGCCGTTCGGAATTGCATTTTATATCGGATGGGCATATCCGGGATATTTTGCTGCACTCTATCATAACGGTATGGGCATTCTGGTCATGACAGTCTGCCTTGCAGTGTATGTGGGAGCTTATTTCCTGGGAGAACGGATTCTGGACCGGATTGAGGAGGAACTGTAAAAGGAATGAAGAAAAAAAGCAAACTCCTTTTCTTTCTCTATAAGATCGTAATGTTTTGGTATAAAAAACTGCATATGTGGAGGATTCCGGTTCCGGGAAAAGAGAAGGTAAAAGCGGATCTGAGTCAGATGCATCCGGGAGAAAACAGCCGGGAATGTGTTACGGATTACTATGTGGCAAAACTTTCGGTTTCGATAGCTGTCCTGCTCGTAGGCATCCTGCTTTCGGTAGCTTTGCACTATGGGGAAAAGGGGAAAAATGTGATTGAAGACGAATGGATGTATCGTGGCAGTGACGAAACAGGTATGCAGCTTTATGACATTACGGGACAAGTGGAGGAAGGAGAAAAATATTCTTTCCATGTGGAAGTTGCTCCCCGTAGATACAAAGAAACGGAATTACAGACATGGTACAGACAGTTCGGGGAACAACTGCCGGAACTGATCCTTGGAAAAAATACGTCACCTGATAGCGTGAGCAGTGATCTGGAACTATACGAACAATATTCCGGATTCCCGTTTTCGGTAGAGTGGAAGAGCGAGCTTCCGGAAATTATTGATGAAAACGGAAGGGTATCTCAACCGCAGACCAAGACCGCTGTGCGACTGGAGGCAGAGATTGCTTATGGCGATTTCTACAGAAAGACAGAGGTTGTCGTATCAGTTGCTGCAAAAGATTTGTCTGAAGCGGAAAGTGAGAAACAGCAAATAGAGGAACTTCTTTTGCAGGCACAGGAAAAAGATCCTGAAAATGAAAAAATTCTTCTTCCGACAGAAATTAACGGGAAACGAATTTCCTGGACGGAAACTGCAGCCAAAACAGGGTGGAAGATTTTGACCGGAGCAATGGTTGCGGCAGTACTCATTTTTTTCTTCCAGGACAAAGATCTGCATGACCTGGTAGAGAAGAAAAAGAGGGAGGAACGAAGAAGTTATCCGGAAATCTTACAGAAGCTGACACTTTATCTGGAAGCCGGGATGACGGTGAGAACAGCATTTTGCAGAATTGCGGATGCGTATGAAAAGGAGAGAGAACTTGGCGGCAAGCGACAGGAAGCGTATGAAGAAATGCTGATTGCAGCGAGAGAATTGCGTATGGGAGTGTCGGAGGCTGCTGCGTATGAAAACTTCGGGAGAAGAACGGGGGTCAGAGAGTATCTTCGGTTAAGTACTTTTTTGGTGCAGAATCTGAAAAAGGGCAGCTCATTTCTTCTGCAGCAGTTAAAAGAAGAAGCGAGACAGGCAGAAACCATGCGGTTACAAAATGCGAGAAAGCTGAGTGAGGAAGCTACCACGAAATTGTTGCTGCCTATGGTAATGCTGCTGGTAATTGTAATGGTAATCATCATGGTGCCTGCATTTTCCAATGCAGGAGTTTAAAGAGAAAGGAAGAAACGGATATGAATCATTTGAAAACATTTCGGCAATTTTTGACAGAAGAGGATGGCATGGGAACGGTGGAGGTGATCCTGATCATCGTGGTTCTTGTTGGGTTAGTAATCATATTTAAGGAAAAAATCACAGAAATTGTTAACTCTATTTTTACCAAAATCACAAACCAGACAAAGAAGATATAAACGATGGATAAAACATGCTGCCTATTTTATGGAAACAGAAGAAGCGAAGGTTACATGACGGTATATCTTGCACTTACGGTGAGCGTGATCATTGCTTTGTGCCTGGCGTTGATGGAAGGATGCAGATACCACGGAATCCGCCTGGAAACAGAATGTGTGATGGATATCGGAATGGATAGCATACTGGCAGAATATCACCGGGAATTACAAACGAGGTATCACCTGTTTGCGATAGACTGCTCCTATGGTTCAGAGTCGGCATCGACGGAATTGACAGAGCAACATTTACTGGAATATATGAATCGTAATTTTTCTTTGGAAGATATATTTCTCGAAAAGATATTATACCGGGACTTTTTTGCAATACAGGCAGAAGAGGCAAAGACAATGAAAGCAGCATTTCTCACAGATGCGGAAGGAGAAGTATTTCGAAGGGCAGCGGTAAATGCAGTTGAGGATGACGTCGGAATGGCACTGCTGCAACAGATCCTGGATTGGATGACGACGATAGAGTCCCGGGGATTGGAGGAACAGGATATTGCCGGACAAAAGCAACAGATTGATGCGCAGATCCGGGAATATGATGGAAAAAAGACGCCGGAAGGTGAAACAATCCATGTAGAGAATCCTACAGCGGCACTCGAAGAAAAGAGGAATAGCGGCTTACTAAAGCTGGTGACAGAGGAAGAAACAATCTCTGACCGGGTGATTACAACGGATAATTTCATAAAAGCCCGAGCAGAAAGAGGGGAAGTTAACCAGGGAAATTTGCCTTTGCAGCAACAGAAAAAATGGGAGGAAATAGAAGAAAAATTTCTGTTCCATGAATATATATTGCGCTATCTGGGCAGGTACGGAGCGGAAAAGGAGAAAAGTCCCCTGTGGTATCAGACGGAATATGTGATTGCCGGAAAAGATAATGACATGGAAAATCTCCGTTTTGTTGTGAACCGAATGTTCCTTATACGGGAAGCCGCAAATACGATGTATTTGATGGGAAGCGAAGAAAAATATGCGATTGCGGAAACCTTGGGGGAAGTGCTTGCAGCGGCCATGATGGTTCCTGAAATTGCAGGATTGCTTACGGCAACTTTGATTTTGGGATGGGCTTTTGCAGAAAGTGTGTATGACGTGAAGACGATTCTCCTAGGAGGGAAAATACCTTTACTAAAGGAGGATTCCACGTGGCATTATGGACTGACCGCAGCATTGCAGGGGGAGAATACTGCAGGAATCACGAGTACGACCGGCATGGGATATGAAGATTATTTAAGGGTCTTTCTGTTGCTGGGCGAGGAGAAAGAGATTGTTTATCGGACGATGGATATTATGGAAATGGAGATACGAAGCACACCGGGCAACAGCAATTTCCGCCTGGATGCCTGCATTTCCGAAATCGCTTTGTGCGTTAAAGTAAAGAGCAAATACGGATATGCATTTGAAATAGAAAGGCAGAAGTCTTATCTGGAGTCTATGGAGGCCAATGGTACAAACTGTGATTAAACAAGAAGGGAGGTGCGTGGCGATGTCCTCTTTATGCAAATGTAAGTGGCATTTTATAACTGATAACAATACTAGTAAAAGTCCTTCTCCGAAATTAAGGAAAAAACTTAACCCATGTAATATTTCATTCCCCGAAAAAATATTTGCCGCATGGAACTACATAAAGAGGATATCGCTGCGCATTCTCCCACAGACAGAAGTCAGAGCGAGTATGACAGTGGAAACAGCGATTGTATTACCGCTTTTCTGTTTTTTTATGTTGCATATGGGAAGTGCCATCGAAATGATCCGTTTACATGGAAATCTGGAAGTCGCATTGTGGAATGTTGGTCGTCAGGTGGGTATTTACGAGGAGATGTTGCCGGAGGGGAAAAATGACAGCGATTCCGAAGACCACGCTGCGAAGGGCAAGCTGGACGCGGTAATCCTTTCTTACACTTATATCAAAAATCAGATCCGAAATCAGTTGGGGGAAGCGTATTTGGAACAGTCACCGCTGGAAGACGGGATTGACGGATTACAGTTTTGGGAAGGAATGATCAAAGATGATGTGTACGAGATTACGATGACCTATCAGATCAGTCCTTTGTTACAGACAATTGGTTTCCGAAAATTTCGCATGGGAAACAGATACTATGGTCATCTTTGGAATGGATATGCAATACCGGGGACAGAGGAAGAGAAAGCGTATGTCTATGTGACAGAAAATGCAGAAGTGTATCATACCAACAGGAATTGTACACATCTTTCTCTGGAAATTCATGCTGTGGAGGCTGCAAACATTCCCGGAGGATATAAAGCCTGTGAAAAGTGCATTGACGCAAAGAAAGACGGTATGCTTTTGACAGGCGCTGTTTATTATATTTGCCCGGAAGGAGAACATTATCATAGCAGAGCGGATTGCCCCGGTCTTAAGAGGACAGTTTACCGGATTCCCAGAGAAGAAGCAGGAGCCTATAGAGAATGCAGCCGGTGCGGAAAAACAGGAGAAAATAAAAAGGATGGAACTGACAGAGAAAATCATGCTGGCTGTATACCTGGTGTGGGCAAGCCTGCATGACATAAAAGAGAAGACCTTGCCGGTCGCCGGTCTGGTACTGGGTGGAGTTATTGTGCTTTTGGAAATCGTAATTACTGGAGGAAACAAAGTGGGTTGGGGCGCGTTGCTTCCGGGAGTCATTTTATTTCTATTCGCGAAGGTATCCGACGAGATCGGAGAAGCAGATGGTATTGTATTAATTTTTGTAGCGTGCATCTGTAATACGAAAAAAGCAATTGCGGTATTCAGCATAAGTCTGATATATATTTTCTTTTATTCTGTATTTGTCTTTGCCGGAAAGAAAAATCTCAAGAGTAGAATCCCATATCTTCCCTTTTTAACGGCAGCATATCTGACTGCCTGGAAAATATAGAAAGAACCTATGTGTTCATGGAGGTATTTATGAAAAAAGAAAAAGCCGGGGCATATTTTACGGTGGAAGCAGCACTGCTGTATCCCGTGGTATTGGGCGTCATAGTGCTTATGATATATCTGCTGTTTTTCCAATATGACAGATGCCTGATGGAACAGGATATGGGCAGAGCTGCCGTAATGAGCGGTGGAAAATGGATGATGGAAAAAGAGGAAGTGAATAAGCAGCTGCTGCGCAGAGACATGTTTTTTGACAGGGAGAAATATATCGCATGGGAGACGGAGCTGCCTTCCTGGAAATTAGAGGGAAATCATATAACGGTGGAACAGACAGGGAGATTGAAATATTCTTTTTCTGCTTTACCGGGGATCCCCATTTACTGGAGTGCACGGGCATCTTTCCGGGCAGAGAGAACGAATCCTGTCGAACAGATCAGAATCCGTCAAAGATATTTTGAAAAGAAAGAAGATACTACGGGAAACGCAGATGAGACAGAACAAGATGCAGAATAAGAAGGGAAGGGGTAAAGATGTTAGATACAGAGTATATCAGAAGTTTGAATGCAAATTATGAAAGATTGTTGTTGGAGCAGAAGCCGGAAGAAAAAAGATATCAGTATTGCATGATCAGCCGAGGAGGAATCAAAGGGTTATTGTCCTGCAGCCTGAGATATATAGATGGTGATGCTTATCTTTATTATGATATTACGTCAAAACAGAATATTGCACAGTTATTTGAAAAAAGACCGATTACGAGACAATGGATGCTCGACTTTTTATGGAGCATACGCAGAGTGCGTGGAGAAATGTCACGGTTTCTTCTGGAAGAAAGAAATCTGATCTGGTTTCCGCAACACGTCTATCAGGATCTGGAAAAGAACGATTTCTGCTTTATCTATTTACCATATTGTAAACAAAACACCGGATTTCACGAACTGATGGAATACCTGGTAGAACATATAGATTATCAGGATGAAGGACTGGCAGAATATTTGTACAAAGCGTATGAACAATATGAATCGGCAGGGGAAATCTACCTGCAAAACAAATTTTTCGAGGACGCGGAGTGCCTGAAAAAGGTAGAAACAAACAACGACCACACTGTGGAAGAAGCCTTGACGGAACAGGACAAAGAAGAGAATACAGCAGAGAATTTTGCGGATAAAATGAAAATGTCCGATAAAGAAAGCGACAAACAGACAGAGGACATCCGCCAGACCGGAGAGAAAAAAGGGCTGTTTGGATTATGGGAAAACCGCAGAAAAAAGGAAAAACAGGAACGGGAAAACTATAACAGAAATCTTCGGCTTACTATGGCAGGTTATGCTGTGGCAGAAGAAACCTCTTATGAAGAAGAGGACATGGGAAGAACTGTATATATGGAAGAAAAACCGGCAGCCCGGGAGACGATACACCGTCTTTTATCGGAGGAAGGGAAGCTTCTGGTGACATTAGAACAGTCATCATATACCATAGGGAAAAAACGGGGAGAAGCAGACTTGGTGCTGAATGATATGTCTGTCAGCAGATTACATGCAAGAGTAGTGAAAGAAAAGGACGGTTTCTATCTGGAGGATATGAATTCCACAAACGGAACCTTTAAAAACGGACTGCAGCTGCAACCGTATGAAAAAAGGAAGTTAGAAGAGGGGGATGAGATCACCTTGGGAAAGACAACAATACTGTATCGGTAATCCCTTTTGGTTGACGAGGTGGCGGATATAGTGGTACATTTTAAATATTGGCAGAGATAAAACAGGAAACAATGCAAAGGAGTATTCCGGTGAAAAAAAGGCAGGAAATACCATGGGCAAGCGGCATGCTTGTGGCAGTCAATGTAATTGTGTTTCTAATATGTACTTTTTCGGGAGACCTGTTATATAATAAAGGGGAACTGGACGTAGTTGGAGTACTGCTAAACAAACAGTATGGCAGAATTGTATGGGCAACTTTTTTACATGCAGGCATAGAACATCTTTTTAATAATATGGTAATCTTATTTTTTCTGGGTGCCATGATTGAAAAGACAACGGGGCATATAACATTTCTCTTGCTTTATTTTATGTCAGGGATTGGCGGAAACTTGTGCTCTTTATGGTATAAACTGTTGCAAATGGACAGTTCAGCATCCGTAGGAGCAAGCGGAGCTATCTTTGGATTGGACGGCGTATTGCTGGCGTGGATATTGTTAGACCGCAGATCTATGCCGGATGTTACACCGAAACGCGTAATACTTATGATAGCACTGTCATTATATAGTGGATTTACGGCACAGAATGTAGATAACGCAGCCCATATCGGAGGATTGGTGACCGGATTCCTGGGTGGTCTTATCATTTGCGGTATCCGAAAACACAGAAACCAAAACAGAGAGGTACAGATTTGAATATCAATATTTATTATGGTGGACGAGGAATTATTGATGATCCGACAATTTATGTGATCAACAGAATGCAGGAGGTTCTGGAAGAACTGAGAGTGCATGTGGAGAGATATAATCTCTATGATGGAAAAACGAATATTACGACCTTGCCACAGACCTTAAAAGATGTGGACGGAATTATTCTGGCAACCACAGTAGAATGGTATGGCATTGGCGGTTATATGCAGCAATTTCTGGATGCCTGCTGGCTATATGGCGATAAAGAGAAGATATCCGGAATCTATATGTGCCCGGTTGTGATGTCTACGACGTATGGAGAGAGAGAAGGCAAACTCAGCCTTGCAACGGCATGGGAGATTTTGGGCGGACTTCCCTGCAGCGGAATCTGTGGATATATTGAAAACACAGTAACTCTGGAAATGAATGAACAGTATGGGCAGATCATTGAGAAAAAAGCAGAAAATATGTATCGCACCATTAACCAGAAGATTGCGAGCTTCCCTGCCAGCAACAAAGTGATGCGCCAGAAAGTGACGATTCCGAAGGCTGTGAATCTGACACCGCAGGAGACGGAGCAATTGTCGGAATATGTGTCTGACGATACGTTTGTACAGAGGCAGAAGGAAGATATCCAGGAATTGACCTCCATGTTCCGGGATATGCTGGACAATGGTGGAGCAGATAATGAACAGGAATATCTGGCTGCATTCCAGCAAAAATTTATACCACAGCCGGGGTTTGAGGCAACATATGTCGTTAATATAGAAGAAAAGAAGAATCCGCTGTGGATCACGATCAGTGGAGCAAAGATAGAGTGCGGATATGGCCAGACGGAAAAACCGGATGTAGAAATGCAGATGAGCCGTGCTGCAATGGAAGACATCGTGAACGGACGAATGACTTTTCAGAGAGCGTTTATGTCCGGAACTATGAAAAGGATGAAGGGAGACTTCCGGATTCTCAGAACGATGGATCAACTGTTCCCTTTTGAAGAAAATAATAGATAGGAGCAAAGACTATGAAAAAGGATGATTGCATTTTTTGTAAAATCGCAAACGGAGAAATTCCGTCAAAGACATTGTATGAGGATGAAGACTTTCGTGTAATATTAGATCTTGGTCCTGCGACCAGAGGACACGCACTGATCCTTCCCAAGGAACATGCGGACAATCTGTATGAATTATCAGAGGATACGGCAGCCAAGGTGTTCGTCCTTGCAAAGAGGATGGCAACAAGAATGACCGAAAGACTGCACTGTGACGGCTTGAATATTGTACAGAATAACGGAGAGGCTGCGGGACAGACGGTACGTCATTTCCATATGCATTTAATTCCCCGTTATCATGATGATGGACAGCATATATTATGGAATCCCGGGGAGAGTACGCCGGAAGAACTGGAAGAAATTCGCAAAATCATTGCAGAATAACAGGGAGAGACCATGAGAACAGTAGATGTAAATACTTTGACACAAAATATCAAAGAGATGTGCATGGAAGCAAACCATTTCTTGTCAGAAGATATGAAGGATGCCTTCACACAGGCCGGACAGCGGGAGAAAGCGCCTTTGGGCAGGCAGATTTTACAGCAATTACAGCAAAATATGGAAATTGCAGGGCAGGATATGATCCCGATCTGTCAGGATACCGGAATGGCCGTTGTTTTTCTGGAAGTGGGACAGGATGTTCATCTGGTCGGCGGTAATGTGGAAGATGCAATAAATGAAGGCGTGAGACAGGGATACGTAGATGGATATTTGCGTAAGTCCGTGGTGAAAGATCCTATCTATCGAGAGAATACAAAAGACAATACTCCTGCGATCATCCATTATTGTATTGTTCCGGGAGACCATGTCACTATAACTGTAGCACCCAAAGGCTTTGGCAGCGAAAATATGAGCAGAGTGTTTATGCTGAAACCGGCAGATGGAATAGAAGGTGTGAAAAAAGCCGTTCTTACTGCAGTAAAGGATGCGGGACCGAATGCCTGCCCTCCGATGGTAGTCGGAGTGGGAATCGGCGGAACATTTGAAAAATGTGCATTGATGGCGAAGAAAGCGTTGACTCGTCCGGTGAATGTGCGTTCAGAGATCCCTTATGTGAGGGAACTGGAGAAAGAACTTCTGGAGAAGATTAATAAATCAGGAATCGGTCCCGGAGGATTGGGAGGGTCTACCACTGCACTTGCAGTCAATATCAATACTTACCCGACCCACATCGCCGGACTGCCGGTGGCTGTAAATATCTGTTGCCATGTGAACAGACATGCCGTCAGAGAAATCTGATCTGAGGTTGATTTGTGCCATCCGAAACAATAACAGCACAACCCATACATAGTATTTTGGGATATGATACGAAATTTCAGCATTTTGATATTACAGTAAACGGAGTGTATAGCAGTATGGATAAATATATAAAAGTACCTCTCAGCGATGAAGATGCCCGGTCTCTGAAGTCCGGGGACTATGTATACTTGACGGGAACAATATATACGGCCCGTGATGCAGCGCATAAGAGAATGCAGGAAGCTCTGGAAAAGGGAGAGACACTTCCGATAGAAATGAAAAACAATGTAATCTATTATATGGGACCGTCACCGGCGAGAGAAGGAAGACCGATCGGATCCGCAGGGCCGACCACGGCAAGCAGAATGGATAAATATGCGCCGGAGTTACTGGATCTTGGACTAAAGGGAATGATCGGAAAAGGAAAAAGGTCTCAGGCGGTAATAGATGCGATTGTCCGCAATGGTGCGGTATATTTTGCGGCAGTTGGCGGTGCCGGAGCTCTGTTGTCCCGTGCGATTACAGAGTCCGAGGTGATTGCCTATGATGATCTCGGCACGGAAGCAATCCGCAAGCTCACAGTGCAAGATTTTCCTGCAATTGTTGTCATAGATGCAGAGGGAAATAACTTGTATGAAACTGCAGTAAAAGAATATAACGAAGAATAAACTGAGGCGGAACATGTATAGAATCATATTAATGGTGGTAAGACTTTTCTATAAGGTACCCTATTATCTAATTAGGATTTGGTGGATGGGAATCCGAAAAGATTTTGACCTGGAAAAGAACTATGCATATATTAAAAAAGTTACCAAGGCGGCAAACCGTGCCGGAAGAGTAACGATAGAAAGTTATGGAGTAGAAAATATTCCGAAGGAAAATGGCTTTATCTTTTTTCCGAATCATCAGGGGATGTTTGATGCACTTGTTTTCCTGGAGTCCTGCCCGGTACCGTTTTCTGTAGTGTATAAGAAAGAAGTAGGCAATGTAATTCTCTTAAAGCAGGTATTCAAGGCATTGCGTGCGATTGCAATCGACAGAGAAGACATTAAGCAATCGCTTCAGGTAATAAATCAGATGGCAGAAGAAGTAAAACAAGGCAGAAATTTTTTGATCTTCCCGGAAGGAACCAGAAGCCGTATGGGCAATCAGCTGCTTCCGTTTAAGGGCGGAACTTTTAAAAGCGCAGTGAGAGCCAGATGTCCTATTGTGCCCTGTGCACTGATAGATTCCTATAAACCGTTTGATGAAAAATCAATTACACCGGTAACTGTAAAGTTGATATATCTTAAACCCATCTGCTATGAAGAATACAAACAATTGAAAACACCGGAGATCGCAGAACTGGTGAAATCTCGCATAGAAGCGGCAATTCGTGAATATTTATAAACAATATGTACAATTCAATAAAAAAGCAATTGACAAACACATAGATCTTATGTATAATAATTTTTGCGTCACGAAATGATGCAAGTTGCATATTGGTAAGGACGATATTCAGATTGTGGAGAAATACTCAAGAGGCTGAAGAGGCGCCCCTGCTAAGGGTGTAGGTCGGGCAACCGGCGCGAGGGTTCAAATCCCTCTTTCTCCGTTTACTACCAATAGGAAGTAAGAGAAGAATCTTAAGAGATTGAGATTTCTTTTTTTACGCTTTTTATAGCAATATAAACGCTTTGAAAAATAAATGTAAAAAGTTGTTGACAAAGCGCGAAACGATGTGGTAGTATAAAACTCCACCGTGAAAATACACATTTCCCGGTTGAGAAAAAATGAAAAACTTGAAAAAAGTTGTTGACAAACGAAAGCGGTCGTGATAAGATATCAGAGTTGCCGCTGAGAACAACAGCAACAAAGCTTC
>CAKRRS010000036.1 GCA_934394665.1 uncultured Acetatifactor sp.
AGCAAAGTGTGCTAGCGCACACCGCGATGTCAGCGTTTCTTATATGCAATCGGGGCTACGGTGACAGGTTTGCTTAATTAACTTTCAAGTTACCGATCTTCCTCTTTTCTCTTACCTCTCCGCCGAAAATATATCAGCACCCCAATGGATATCAGTCCCTCCACAAGATAGATGGCTGTATGCACATTGAGAATTTGCACCAATCTTTCAGGGCTGTCCAGGTGAAATAAGATATCACGATATCCTGCGCACACATACATGGTGGTAGCTGCCAGTACGAAACCGGGATGTACTCCGGTTTTCTCCGTGATCATCCGGTAGATTTCGAACACCAGCAAGGAAACATTTAAAAGCGAGATTACGATCAGTTCCGCATTTAGGGCAGGGCCTACGGCTATCAGTTCCACTACTCTGGAAAGATTTCCCAAAAGTACTTCCATCATAATCACATACGTAGACACAATCGCCACAAGAAGCGAGATACCGCATACCATCGTCATCTGTTTGCTGCTTCGATCTATGGTGACAGTACCCGTTTTGCTCTGCTGGACGCCGACATAGATCAGCATTCCGAGTACCAGCGCCAACGTTATCACATACACACTTCCAAAACCATACCCGATCATACAACAATAGAGCAGGATTCCCAATACCACCATGCACGCAATCATCTGCCGCTGCTTCCGCCGTTCCTGCTGTTTCGCCAGTCTTACGACTTCTGTCACTGCCTGTTTTCCGTCCGTAGACCGCTCTCCGGTCACAATGTCCTGAATCGGCAGATCCAGAAGCACAGACAAATTCTCCAGAACACTGATATCCGGAAAGCTGTCTCCGTTCTCCCAACGGGAGATTGCTTTATTGGTCACTCCCAACAACTCCCCCAGTTCACTTTGTGTATAATTTTTATTTTGTCTGGCTTCCCGGATCAGATTGCCTGTTTTCTGCTTATCCATAGGAATACTCCTTTCACGGACATTGATTCACTGCTCCGTCCTAACTCTTATGGTAACAATTATGAAAAGAAACCGCAATCCATTGTAACGAGACTCTTCTGTTTCTAGTATTTTCCCGACGTTTTTATATATAAAAATCCCCTCGGCAAGAAACCTGCCTAGGGGAATAGTCGTAGATATTTTTCCAAAATCATGAATACATTTTTTGATTATACATTTTTACAAACGGCGTCATATCAATGTCTCTCTTTTGTGTATTCTTTATGTACCCTAATACTTTGGTATTTTCTGCAATACACCTTTGATCATTTTGTATCAATGCCAAATTTTCCTTCTGTTTCTGTTGATTTTTTGCTACAGTATCCATATATTTCATCATTTCACTGTTGAATTTTTTGCTTTCTTCACTATTCTCTCTGATAGCTTTAGCAAGCTCAAAGGTCATGTTATCCAATTTGTCCAATACCAGATCCAATTTATGGTCTATCTTGTTCAGAGTACCTTGAATGGTGTCTAAACGATATTCAACTTCAAATTTGTCATACGCTTCCAAAAGCGTCCTAACCCTTCCGCTGTCTATGTATTCCTTGAATGCACTAATTGCCACAAGATTCTGATATTTTACATAAATAACTTTATCGGAATATAACAATGCAAGTACTTCCTTTATCTCACTTATCCGATTTTCTACGTGATTGATTGCTTCGTTCCATAATGCCAGCTTCGTCTGGTATTCCCTTTCCAACTCTTCATTTTTTAAGATAGCTTTCCTTATTTCTTCACGGTTCTTGGCTAGTTTTTCCTCTTCATCCGCATCCATGCTATAACCCAAATACATAAAAAAGATAAAGGTGACTATTTCCGCAACTATCATGCATCCAAAGCAAACACTATCACTATTAAGGCCTCCTAGAAAAGCTGAAATAATTGCGCCGATAATTGCTGCTGGAATACAGCAAACTAAAAATCCGAAAACAGCTATGCCACCTCCCTCATGTTTCTGTTCCCATTCATGCGGCACAAACACATTCTCAAGCGCCGGCATATTTACCCTCAACTGCTGAAGTAAAGTTTTCTGCTTGTCTAACAGAATTTCCTCTCCAAAGATTACATTCAGATATTGAGCTAAATCTGCCGTCGTCCTTGTAATATCGTTCATTCCATTTCCCTCCTTCGTGAAGATATCTGATGCGTACATTATATAATCTATACATCATTTATGCAAGCATGAGTTTTCACGTATAATGTGTGAGAAAGGATGTATCATGCTACGCTTAAGAATATTAGAAATATTAAATGAACAAAACCATACAAAATATTGGCTCTATAAACAAATGGATCTTAGTTATCAAAACTTTAATCGCATGATTACAAATCAGACCTCTTCCATCCGATTTGATAATTTGGAAAAGCTTAGTCAGATTCTTAACTGTTCCATAAGTGAGTTGTTTGAACAGGTTAATGATGATACGCTTTCCTAAATTAAATAAAAACATCTTCTTAGTATTGCAGGATCTTATCGCGTATCTTAAGTTTTCTTACAATCTACGCTTTCGTATGTTCTACTTTTGCTATCCTTTTTAATTGTATTCTGACATATATCTCTACACAAAAAGTCCCCTCGGCGAGGGGGAGTGTGTACCGAGGGGATAGAGAGAAAAGTATTTTGTTGAAAGAGGCGGGTTCCTTTTTCAAGTATTATAATACCGTAATTTATTTATATTTACTAAGGATTTTATGGGGAAATTTCATTGAAAATACTGTTTTTTTGTGGTATTCTGACAGCAGCTTCAATATAGCGACTGCAGTTTGGGAAAACAGATCAATCATACGGCAAAATACAGGAATGTGCATAGGAAGTGAGGGCTCAGACATGGACATCACAAGCAAGAACGGAAAACGCGGCAGAAAAGATATCGACCGAATCATCGTGGAAAAAGGCCGCAGAGGTGATTTCTCTCCCCTGCAGCCGGATCATTATCACAATTTTTATGAAATTTTCTATCTGTGGTCCGGGAGCTGCCGTTTCCTGTTAAAGGACACCGTCTATCAGTTGGAAGCCGGGGATCTGGTATTTATTGCTCCGGGCGAACTGCATCACTCTCTGTATTCCGCCGGTGAAGTCTGCGAGATCGTTATGATCTATTTTAAGGAGGACTATCTGCATTTATCGAGTTTTCCTGCTACAGCCGATTCTTCCGAATCTCCAGCACCGAATGGGCATTCTGCTCTTAATATGCCTGCAACTTACAATACATTTTCTTCCAACAGTATCACTCCTGCGACAAATAACCGGGAAGATACCAGCGGAAAACTCCATTCCTTCATGGGCAGTATCCCTGCGGTATATCAGGATGCCCTGCACTCTCTGCTGACACGGATGCTCACGGAGAATTCCCGTTTTGACCAATATTCCGAGCATTTTGAGCGCTGCTATCTGGAAGAGCTGCTGTTAATGCTGATGCGTCATTCCGTCATGAACGAAAAGGAGCCGGATCTGCTGAATTCCCGGGATGCGGATATTCTGCTCGCCACCAAATATATTTACAACAATTTCCGCAACCCTCTGACACTGGAGGAGGTATCATCCGTGGCTTCCCTAAGTCCTACCTACTTCAGCAAAAAGTTCAAGCTGATCACCGGCATGGGATTCAAGGAATACTTAAACTTCGTGCGGTTAAAACACTCACAGACGGCACTTCTCACCACGAATAGTTCCATCACCGACATTGCATTGGAATACGGCTTCAATGACAGCAATTATTTTAAGGATCTGTTCAAAAAAGTTTACGGAAAATCTCCTCGGGAATATCGTAAAAATCCGGACTGACATCCGGCTTCTTTTCAGAAGTCTCCTCTATGTTTTCCTCTTCCAGGCGCTCTTCGGTCTGTTTTTCGATCTTCTCTTCCAGTGCTGCCCGGATGGCATCCTGGACGCTGTCGAATTTCTCCAGGAAATTGTCCCACTCTTTGATGGTGAATTCCTGATTGCCAATCTGAAATTTCGTCTCCGTATCGCCGTTTTGAAGCTTGTCATAAATCTCCTGCATTTTCTCGCGGATCTGCTCCTTGAGACTTAACTCTTCCTGTTCCGGCTCTCCAGTGTTTTCAACAGCATCCTTTCCCGATGCTCTTTCCGTCTCTCTTGACTTCGATGGTTTTTCGATACCATTTGCACTCTCACTGCTATCTGTGTCTGCATTATTCTCTACAGAATCACCGTTCTCCATATCATCCAGTTCCTTCTCCATCTCCCGGATCTTCTTATCCCGGGCCAGGGCACGCAGGATCAGGTTCACATCCTCCGGGCTGAACATCCCGATCGCCTTGGACAGGGCATCGATGTTGTTCCGGTTCACCAAAAGACTCCCTCCGCCGGACAGCGGAATGTTGATACAGTTTTTCTCATTCGAAGTATCTCCCAATGTCAGGCAGTTATGATCATAATCACAGACAAATACCACACCTTGATATTCAATAACGCCGTTCTCCGCCATCTCTCCATACGGCACTTTGTCTTTGCCTTCGATACGACGATTCAGCCGCACGCCACGCGTCACCGGAGCAAATGTCTTGTCTTCTTCCTTTGCAGACTCCTCCAAACGCTCCGCAAAACGTGATTCCGTATCTGCCACACTCTGTAAAGTTCCCTCATTCACCCTCTTCTGTGTCTCATACACAAAAGTCCTTCCATAGCCGATTCCTGTTACTGCCATAATCTCCCTCTCCGGGCAGTGATTCCTGCCCCAGCATAAAACGGATGGTCGCCTTCTCCTAAGGCAGCCATCCGTAGCTTTTTCTCCATCCATGGTATCTATATTTTCCTATATAATAGTATCGACACACATGGGGAGAATCTTTATGGTCTTGTAAAACTTACAATTGCAACCCTCGGCTGACTGCATAGGCACTGACTGCATAATCAAAAATTTTTGATTGCATGACAGAAAACCGTATGTTATACTGTGAAAAGAAAGTCGAAACAAGAATCAGGTAGCAATGTCAGCGTGGACATCTTCGGATGCTCGCGCTTTTTCTTTTACCTGAATGCATTCCGGGGAGCTGCTAATGGAAAATCCGTCCGGAATGACTCGGTTTCATCCGATTTTGAAAGTGCATCTTACAGCCAAAGGAGGAGAATGTTATGGTAGAGCTCATTACAAATGTGAACAGTGCCGTCAACGGGTTTGTGTGGGGCGTTCCCATGCTGGTACTTTTGGTGGGTACCGGTATCCTGATGACCGTTCTGACAAAGTTTTTCCAGTTATCCCATATCGGACACTGGTTCAAAAATACGGTCGGCGGTATCTTCAACGACAAACATGTGACGAAGCATACGGAAGCCGGTGATCAGTCCATCTCCCAGTTCCAGTCCCTGTGCACTGCGCTGGCAGCTACGATCGGTACCGGTAATATCGTAGGTGTGGCAAGTGCTCTGGTGGCCGGCGGCCCCGGCGCGATCTTCTGGATGTGGGTCGTAGCCTTTTTCGGTATGATGACAAACTATTCCGAGAATGTACTGGGCATCTACTATCGCCGCAGAAATTCCAAAGGAGAATGGAGCGGCGGTGCCATGTATTATCTGAAGGACGGTCTCGGCTCCTATAAAGGCTGCAGGCAGATCGGCGCCGTACTGGCAACGCTGTTTTCCGCTTTCTGTCTGTTAGCTTCCTTCGGTATCGGCAACATGAGTCAGGTGAACTCCATCGCCGCGAATATGACTTCCGCCTTTTCGATTCCGGCGACCGTGACCGGTATTGTACTGGTACTCGTAGGTGCGCTCGTGATCGTCGGCGGATTAAAAAGGATTGCTTCCGTAACAGAAAAGCTGGTGCCTTTTATGGCAATTGCTTATGTCCTCGGTGCTCTCGTGATCTTTTTTGCCAATATCAATCATGTCGGTGCTGTATTTACCGCTATTTTCAAGGGTGCTTTCGGTCTGAAAGCCGTAGGCGGCGGTATCGTGGGTTCCGGAGTGAAGCTGGCACTGACCTGGGGCATGAAGCGCGGCGTCTTCTCTAATGAAGCCGGCCTCGGTTCCTCTGTCATGGTGCATTCCAGTTCTAATGTAAAAGAGCCGGTTCGGCAGGGAATGTGGGGCATCTTTGAAGTATTTGCAGACACCATGGTCGTGTGTACACTGACCGCTTTCGCCGTGCTGTCCTCCGGGCTGATCGATCTGGATACCGGTGCCGTGCTCGTCGACGCTTCCGGTTCTGCTCTGGTAGGGCAGGCATTTGCAACGGTATTCGGCACCTTCGGTCCCGCTTTTATCGCGATTGCGATCCTGCTGTTTGCATTTTCCACGGTTCTTGGCTGGAGTCATTACGGTTCCAAAGCCTGGGAATATTTATTCGGCACCAAATCAACGATTATCTATAAGGTAGCTTTCGTACTGATGATTTTCATCGGCTGCACCATGAACTTGGGCCTTGCCTGGGATCTGTCGGATACCTTCAATGGACTGATGGCAATTCCCAACCTGATCGGCGTCATCGCATTGTCGCCCGTAGTGGTCAAGATTACCAGAAACTATGTAACGCGTATTATTAAGAAGGAAAATGTAAAACCGATACTGTCTGTGTTCCCCGAGATACAGGAAGAGCAGGAAAAGGCTGTGTAGACAGTAAAATACCGCTTGCACACTCTAAAGTCATGCACAAGCGGTATTTTTGCTTTGAAATTTATAGGTGAATTTCTACAGCTTCCACCCTACGGCTTCCATCTGGGTTGCCTTCATGTGGCTGTAAATGCCGTTCGCGGCTTCGAGTTCTGTGGGTGTTCCCTGCTCTGCCACCACACCGTCTTTCAATACGACGATCTTGTCCGCATCCGCCACGGTACGCATGCGGTGTGCAATGATCATGACCGTCTTGTTGCGGATCAGTTTAGACAAGGATTCCTGAATCAGCGTCTCGTTATCCACATCCAGGGAAGCCGTCGCTTCATCCAACAGGATAATGGGCGCATCCTTCAGGAATGCTCTGGCTATGGAGATGCGCTGTCTCTCACCGCCGGACAGTTCCGAGCCGTTCTCGCCGATCATAGTCTGCCAGCCGTTTGGCAGTTTTTCCGCGAACTCATCACAATGCGCCAGCTTTGCAGCTGCCAGTACTTCTTCGTCCGTGGCATTCTGCTTACCGATACGGATATTTTCCATGATTGTATTGTTGAACAGCGTCACGTCCTGAAATACGATGGCATACAGGGACATCAACGTCTCCGGATCAATCGTGGAGATATCCATACCGCCTACCGTGATCTTACCCTTTTCAATATCCCAGAACCGGGAAGCCAGTCTCGATACAGTGGTCTTGCCACCGCCGGAAGGTCCGATCAAGGCAGTCACTTCTCCCTGTTTTGCCGTAAAAGTCACATCTTTCAGAACCATATCCTGACTGTCATAAGAGAATCCCACTTGAGAAAATTCGATATCATAGCCTGCCGGATCCATGGTATCCGCACCGGTCTGAATCTTCGCAGACAGAATCTCGTCCAGTCGCTCGCTCTGCACACCGGTACTGATAATGGCTGCAAGATTCTGCAGCGCCACCTGCAGAGGATCATACATTCTGGAAACTAACAGTAAAAATACGAAGAATGTCAATACATCGATCTCACCTTTGACCAACAGGATACCTCCGGTCAATGCCACGGTTGCGATTCCCAGCTTTAAGATCATCTGTGCACCGCCGACAAACACAGCGGTTCCAAGCTCCGTCGTCAGCGCATGCTTCTCCACCGCACGGATCTTGCCCTCCAGACCTTCCATATATTCTGCCTGTGCATTGTTGGCTCTGAGGTCTCTCACCGTCTCCAGACATTCCTGAATGCCGTCCGCGCAGTCCATTTTTAACTTCATCTGCTTTTTGCTCAGGCTCTTCTGCACTTTTCTCGAACAGCCTACAATGAGAAAAGATACCGGCAGCACCCACAGCGCTGCGATTGCCATTTTCCAGTTCAGAAAAAAGGTACCAATGGCAATCAATGTCGTGGAAATAATGGAACCTACCAGCTCCGGTACATAATGGGAAGAGGCTGTCTCCATGGTGGCACAGTCCGACATAATGGCGCTGGTCAGATCAGACAGATCTTTTTTCCCGAAAAAGGACAACGGAATCTTGCGCAGCTGTTCCGCCAGGGCGATTCTCCGCACACCGCTCTCCACATAAGTTGCCAGGAATGTGGCACGATACTGGATCAATGTAGTAATGGCGATCAATGCCAGACACAAGAGACACCCGATCAGATAGAATACACCTCTCCCTGCCATCGTCCCCTGCAGATAGTCTCTCACCAGAAAATATAACATCCACACCGGGAACATCAATACCAGATCTGAAATCGTAACGGATACGAATGCTTTCATCATATCTTGTGCACCTTTTTCCGAAAGTGCGTATCTATGTTGTAATTTTGCCTGTAAACTACTCATTTTAATCTCCATTCCGCAGGCGCCACAATATAGCCAAAGCCATATAGATAGGGCTTGTGAAAAAATTTGCTATCACACATATTTTTCACACTTCTCCCGCCTCGTATTAAATACACATTGTAAACTCTGCATCGTAAAAACCTCTGCATAACTCTTTTCTTCTGATTGTTCTACGTTATTCAAAGCCTGTAAAACTTTAAACTATCAGCCCCCTTAAGCGCCGACCTTCCAGCTCACGGACTTGTTGTATTCTTCCCACATATGGGCATACAGTCCGTTCTGTGCAAGCAGTTCTTCATGTGTTCCCTGTTCTGCGATCTCGCCGTTTTTCAGTACGCAGATCCGGTCTGCATCCACTACGGAAGACAATCTGTGTGCGATCATGATCACGGTCTTTCCCTTGGAAAGTCCGGTGAATGCTTTCTGCACTTTGGCTTCATTATCGGGATCGGCAAAAGCGGTCGCCTCGTCAAGGATCAGGATCGGTGCGTTTTTCAGCATGGCTCTGGCAATGGACAGGCGCTGTGCCTCACCGCCGGAGACATAGGTGCCCTGACTGCCGATGACCGTATCCACACCGTTCGGCATTTTGGCGATGATGTCCTCACACTGGGCATTTTTCAAAGCTTCCATCACTTCTTCCCGGGTGGCATCTTTTTTACCCATGCGGACATTATCATAGATCGACATTTTCAGCAGTTTACTGTCCTGGAACACGAAAGATACCATATCCATCAACTGTGCGGAAGGAATATCCTTTACATCCACACCGCCGATGCTGATCTTCCCTTCCGTAACATCATAGAAACGGGCAATCAGACTGGCTAACGTCGTCTTACCGCCGCCGGAAGGCCCTACGAAAGCGACATGTTCTCCTTCTTTGATGTCGAGACTGATCTGATGCAGGGCATCGCGCTCGGCATTTTCATAGCGGAAGGATACGTTCTGCAGCGAAACGGAATACTCCCGAATATCCTGCCTCATCGTTGCCTCCGGCAGAGGTTTTCTGTTTAAGATGCCGTCCGTTCTCTTCAGAGCATCCTCCACGATCATCTGGTTCTCGCCGCCGTACATGATCTTACCGAGGGTCACAGTCAGCACGGGGGTAATGATGATGTAAAACAGCAGATTGATCAGTATTTCCGGATCACCGTTTGCTCCGCCGAACCAATAGGCCGCACCGATAAGTATGGCAAAGATGGCATTGATCAATGTGGTGAAACCGACCATGGGCCACATCAGATCTTTCGTATATGCGATGGTCCATTTTTCATATTTCTTAATCGAAGTCTGGAAACGCTTGAAGGAAAAGACCGACTGTCCGAAGGTCTTGACCACCGGGATACCGCGAACGTACTCCACCGCCTCGCTGGACATTTCTTCCAACGCATTCTGGTACTCTTCCATTTTGATCTTCATGCGCTGACCGGTCATGGTTCCCATGATGAGAAAAGCAAATACCACAGGCACCAAACTCAACAGTCCCAGTTTCCAGTCAAATATTACCAGCAAAAGCAACAGTCCCACAGGCGTTGCCACAGCTCCAGCTTTATCCGGCAGCTGATGCGCCAGGTAGGTCTCCGTGGCCGCGGTGGATTCATTGACGATCTTGCGGATTTTGCCACTGCCTTCACTGTCCATGAACCCCATGGGAAGTGTCAGAATGTGCCGCATCAGGGTGCTTCGCATGTTGGCCTGCACATGGAATGCCGCAATGTGGGAGCACAGCAGTCCGCAGATATAGATGAACATGGATAACAGTGCAAATCCCACCGCCCGCCAGCCCAAGCCGGACAGATTCTGCGCTTTGCTGTAATCCGGTGCCGCCAGTACGACTTCCTGCATGATCCGCCAGATATCATAAAACGGCAGTAATGCGATCAGGGCACTGACCGCAGACAGAATCCATGACGCGATGGTCAGGTACTTGTAGTTGCCCGCATAAGCGAACAGCTTCTGCATAGAGCTTTCTTTTTTCATGTGATCTTTCCCTCTTTCCCTTTGATTTAAATTAATTTTTTGGATTTAATGTAACTCTTTAATTTCTAGAATTTCTTTTCATTTTGCCCTGCTTTTCATCATTTCTCTTTTCCGGACATTTGAGGCTCTATTGTCTTTCCTATCTAACACCGCTTATTGATAATTAGTTTCAACTAACCGTCGGTCTTTAAGATAGACTGCTACCGTAATCTTCCATAGCAGTCTTATCTTATGCTTCACCCCAGCTTGATGATGGCTCCCCATCCGCCGTAGTGATACTTCTCCAGCATATGCAGATATTTTCTGGCAGTATCCCTGTCCATGCGGTGTCTGACGACTTCGAACATACTGTCAAACATGGCTCTCGACATGATATGTAGGAACTCCTCGGTGATCATGCTGCCTTCCTGTAGGAATTGTGTGGCTTCCATATACTTGTAGGTATACTCCGTCTCAATGTCCACCAGATGTTCCACGAAATCCTGATACTTGGTACCGTAAGAGGCATCCAGCAGTAACCGGAAATCATCGAACCGATCATAGACATAGTCAAGCATTTCATCCATACCGCCTACCACATAATCCTCCATTACCTTCGGCTGTTCCTCTGCCTCTCTGGCATGAAACGCCTCCTGGGTCTTAAGGAATATCTGCGTCAGCCCTTCCGCCGCCGGTTCCACAATCGCACAAAACAATCCTTCCTTGTCCCCAAACCGGGAATAGATGGATCCGGTAGTAGTGTCTGCCTTGGCTGCGATCGTACGAAGCGACGCTTCGGAATAGCCCTTCTCCAGGAATTCTTCTCTGGCACAGACGAGAATTCTCTCTGAAACTCCTTCGATTGGTTTTGTCACTTTTTCCTCCAAAAAAATATTCATAACAGCGTTATATAACACTGTTATGAATATAAACATATTTCACTTTTTTGTCAAGAGGGTTCATAGTTTTTTCTCTGCCAAAGCTGTCAGCTCCTGCAACGTACATTCAGCCAGTTTTGCCTTTACACCGGCGATATTTCCACTGCTCATAGACAGCTTTCTCGCTCCCAGTCCCACCAGCAATTGGGCGGTCTCCGGATTTCCTGCCATTTCTCCGCAGACAGATATCTCCTTTTCCCGTTTGGAAAACTCCCGGAATACAAACCCAAGTAGCCGAAGCATTGCCGTAGAATCGCTTTTGTAATAAGCGGCCACCTCCGGATTCATCCGATCCGCAGCCGACAAATACTGCGTCAGGTCATTGGATCCTATGCTTGCAAAATCCACCTCTTCCGCCGCCAGATCTGCAATCAGGGCAATCGCGGGAATCTCTATCATAATACCGATTCGGATCTGTTCATCAAACTGCTGCTTTCTCTCTTTCAGCTGCTCTTTTGCCAGATTCAGGTACTCTTTTGCCTTGCGAATATCTTCCAGACTCCCGACCATCGGAAACATGATTTGCAGAGGTCCGTAAGCAGAAGCACGCAGTGCCGCACGCAGTTGCGTTAAAAATAACTCTTTTTCCGCAAAACAAAGCCTGATTGCTCTTTTCCCCAAAAAAGGATTGTCCTCTTTTGGCAATTCCATGTAGGGCAATGTCTTATCTCCGCCGATATCCAGTGTCCGCAAAGTAACCGGATGTCCTTTTGCCTTTTGCACAACCTGCCTATAGGCTTCAAATTGTGTTTCTTCCCCCGGAAGTTCCTTCCCTTCCATATAAAGAAATTCTGTACGGAACAAGCCGATGAAATCGTACCGGTCTGTCGGAACATCAAATTCCTGTGAGCCGATATTGATTCCTATCTTTATTTCTGTTCCGTCCTTCATAATTGCAGGTTTGTTTAAAAAATTTTTTTCTGCTTCTTTTTTGCGGAAAAAAGATGTCTGTTTTTCCCTGATATCGCGAATACATTCTTCTCCCGGTGTGACAAATATTTCTCCGGTCAAACCATCCATGGCAAGCATAGTATCTGTAGGAATTTTTTCCGTAACATTCGGAACTCCCAGAATTGCAGGAATTCCGTAACTTCTTGCCAGGATTGCGGAATGTGAATTCACTCCGCCAACCTCCGTCAGGATTCCTTTGATATGTTTTCTGTCCATGGTGGCCGTATCACTGGGTAATAGGTCATGGGCTACCAGAATTACATCTTCCGAAAACGAAGACAGCTTAGACGTTTCCTGCCCCGACAGAATCCGGAGCAGCCGGTCTCTGACATCTCTAAGATCCGCCGCGCGCTCGGCAATCAACGGATCCTCCACACCGGACAACAATTCTGCAAATTCTGTATACACCTTACTGACCGCGCTGTCCGGATTCATGTTTTCCTCACAGATTGTCTCCCGGATCTCATCAAGGATTTCTTCATCCTGAAGTAATTCCCGATGTGCACTGAAGATTTTTGCCTTATCCGGATCCTCTTTACACATACCGTTGTACAATGTCACCAGTTCAGTGTCTGCCTTTTCACAGGATTCCCTGAATTCCCGATATTTTTCCTCTTCCTGACCCTTGGGAAAAAATTCCGGAGCCTTTGTCAGTGTACCGGGAATGTAGATATAAGATTTCGCATAAGCAATTCCCTCAGATACCGGATTTCCCTGTAATCTTTCTTCCATACACATTTACCGCCTTTATTCTCCAAATCCGCTTTCCACCAAGGCTGCAAGAGACGCTGCCGCCTGCTCTTCATCTGTGCCTTCCGCAGCAATCTCTATTTTGGTTCCCTGTCCGATTCCTTCCGCCAGAATCCGTACAACGGATTTTGCATTCACCGGTACTCCGTTTTCCCTGCAAATCGTAATCTTGCTTTCATATTTTTTGGCTTCCAGTACAAAATCAGAAGCCGGTCTGGCATGCAGTCCTGTCTTATTCACAATCTCAACCTGTTTTTTTGTCATAATTTATCCTCTTTTTTATTCGTGGAAAGTACGCTGGCTCCGTTCGTCCTGATGCACTCCCGATACCAGGCAAAGGAATCTTTTTTCTTTCGTTCCAAGGTTCCTTTTCCTTTATCGTCTTTGTCCACATAGATAAAGCCATAGCGTTTTTTCATTTCACCGGTGCTTGCACTGATCAAATCGATACATCCCCACGGAGTGTATCCCAGTAACTCCACACCATCATTTACTGCTTCCCACATCTGTCTGATATGTTCGCTTAAATAAGCAATCCGGTAATCATCATGAATCTGTCCGTCTTCTGTCACACGATCCACCGCTCCCAGTCCGTTCTCTACGACCATCAGCGGAATCTGATATCTGCCGTACAGTTCATTCAGGAGGTAACGTAATCCCTTAGGATCAATGATCCATCCCCATTCGCTTGCTTCCAGATAGGGATTCGGCACACCAAGCATCATATTCCCCGCCGTCTGTATCACTTTCGGATCTGCCGTGGCACAACGGGAACTGTAATAACTGAAGCTTAAGAAATCCACTTTTCCATTCTTCAATATTTCATCATCCCCGGCCTCTTTTCGGATCTGTACCCCATTTTCCCTAAAAAAGCGTTCCGCAAAATAAGGATATGCTCCTCTTACGCACACATCTCCGCACAACCAGTTGCTGCGTTCCATCTGTGCCTGTGCTTCCAATACATCTTCCGGACTACAAGTATATGGATATACACCGGCCGCAGACAGCATACATCCCACTTTATTTTCGGGATTGATCTCGTGTGCCATTTTTACTGCCTGTGCACCGGCCAGAAACTGATGATGCAATGCAGTAAATCTGCGACTCTTTTCTGCCGCAGTCTCGGGGGATCCCAGTCGTTTTCTCCCGAACAAGTCTTCTCCATCCTCGGGTAAAATGCCCCCTGCAAGGAGCGTTCCGAAACGGCTGACCAGTGTATTCATTTCATTAAATGTCAGCCAGTAATGAACCAGATCCTGATACTCTCTGAATACCGTCTCACAATACCGCAGGAAAAATGCAATCGTCTGTCGTTTGGTCCAGCCGCCGTAATGTTCGCACAGATAATAAGGCATTTCATAATGAGACAAGGTAACTAACGGTTCTATTCCGTATTTTTTACAGGTTTCAAATACTTTCCTGTAATACGCAATCCCGGCACGATTGGGCGATATCTCATCACCTTTGGGAAAAATACGGGTCCATGCAATCGAAATCCGGAATACTTTAAATCCCATTTCCGCAAATAGTGCAATGTCCTCCTCATATCTGTGATAGAAATCTATAGCTTCGTGACTTGGATAGTTCTCCTCCGGGCGGATCTGTTCCGTGAATCGCCGCGGGGACGTTTTTGTCCCCACAGTAATGTGATCCGCTACAGAATCTCCTTTCCCGTCCGCCTGCCAGGCACCTTCTGCCTGATTGGCTGCCACGGCACCGCCCCATAGAAATCCCGGTGGAAATATTTTCTGCTTTTCTTCCATTATTTTTCTTCCTTTGCCTGTGCTTCTTTTGCTACCAGTTCCTTTTCATATACTTTGAAGAACGGCCAATAGCATGCAAACGCTACCGCAAATGCAATCACCGGAATAAAGATATTGGTCCAGGACAAAGTCGTCAGATACTGTGCAAATCCAACCGGAAGGTTCGCCGTAATGGAAATGTAAGCCGGTTTGAAAAATCCTATCATATATCCAAAATAACAGATGATCATGGTAATTACAGGGTTCAGGATAAAGGGAATGCACATGATCGGATTATACATAATAGGATAACCGAAGATCACAGGCTCGTTAATATTAAACAGACCGGGCACGATTGCTGCCTTGCTGACTGCTTTCAGCTGTTCGGATTTCGAGAATAATCCCATCACGCAGAGCGCCAGTGTATTGCCGGTTCCGCCACAGCAATTGATAATACCGAATAACGCGATTGGCATAAATACAAGCGCCTGACCGGCCTCATGATTGGCATAGTTGGTTGCATAATACTGCATTAACGGTGCTGCGATTGCCGCATATACCGCCACTGTTCCATGTACACCCATTGTCCATAACAGACTGGCAATGATTACGATAATAATAATTCCGGGAACACTTGTCAGTGCTGCCAGCGGCATTCCCAGCAGACCGGTAATAAGTACTGGAAGCGCTGTCTGTGTCAATGCCACACAGCCATAACCCAATACCGTCCAGATAATCGCATTTACTACCAGAGGGATCAGAGAACGGAAGGTATCCTGCAGAAATTCCGGAACCGCATCCGGCATCTTGATAACCAGATGATGCTTTTCAAAAAAATGTGTCAATTGTACGCTGGTCAGCGCTACAATAATGGCTACAAACATACCCTTCGCATCAAGCGCCATGGTATCCATTCCGGTAAAAGTTCCGCCCGCTTCCCCGGCCAGATCTACTGTTTTGATCGGCGCGGCTGCAATCAAAAAGATCAGAATCGAATTCAGTCCTGCCATCAGCGCCTGCATTTTTAAAGACTTTGCATAAGAATAGGCAATGGTAAAAGCTACATACAGCGAAATAAATCCCATAGACACCTTATACGGCACCATAAGTGCACTATAGATTCCGGAACTCTGATCGATAATACCGATCGTCTGTAATATGACTGCCAGTAATTGGAATACCGCTCCCAACAATATTACACCCATTACCATCATCATACCGGAGGAAATCGCCTGTATTCCCTTATTTCCCACTACTTTTTCCCCTGCTTTTTTCACCCATTGCATAGGCTTGCTTTCATAAAAATTTGCCATACCTTTACTCCTTCCCTGTTGAAATACCTTCTTTTTACGTTTTGCAGACTTATTGATACAAGTCTTCCACCTGCTTCATAATATTGGCCACATTACCGATTGCATAATCATATGCCGGAATCACCGCAATAGGTTTTTGCGTATTTTGCACGATCTCACCCTTTTTATAAGATACCTGCGGTCCCAACAGAATGACATCATAATTTTTGTACACATCTTCATATGCTGACATTCCCACTGCTTCGATCTTCAGAGAAATTCCCTGTTCCTCTGCATATTTTTCCATCTTACGCATCAGAATTCCGGTAGACATCCCACCTGCGCAGATCAATAATACTTTTCGTTCCATACGATTCCTCCTTGCTTTTCCCTACTTTTGATATAAAACGATCATTTCCCGGATCAAATCCAGTGCCAGTGCACTTCCCATCAGATGATCCTGCGCATGACACAATAAAATACTTACCTGCGTCACTTCTCCGGACGCATCCATTTTCAACAGTTCTCTGTGAGATTCATGTGCTGTTTGAAGACTCTCTTCTGCCTCCTTCAGAAGTTTCTCTGCGTCTTCGAAATTTCCTTTTTTCGCCTCCTGCAGTGCAGCGAAGGCATCTGATCTTGCCTGTCCGGAATTGGCTATGATCATCATCGCGATTTCTTCCAGCTTTTCCTGCATATTTTCTTCCATTTTGTAACCTCCTGTTCTTAGAGCTGATATATGATCGTCAGAATATTTGCTATCTCATCATCATTGATAATGACATGAAATGTCTTTTCCAACGGTTTTACTATTTTAAGCAGTTTTTTAAATTCCTTGTCATATTGAAGCAATATTGCTGCTTTTCTGGGATTTGTGGCAACTTCCTGTTTTGCAAGCAGCCTGTCAATACAACAGGAAATATGAATCAGCAAGCCGGCTTCCGCATCCAAAGATAACTCCATAAACGCCGAATTGATTTCTTTCATAATATCCGGCAGTATTTTTCTCAGTTTTTCAATATCGGTGTGTGTCAGCTGTTCTCCCAGATATGCAAACATTGCATCATAATCTATCTTTGCTTTTGCCTCTTTTTCCAGTCGGAGCAATCTTGGAAGACTCTCTTTTCTGGCTCCGAATACTTCACTGATCGGCAGGAAGGGAATTGCAAATATTCCCGGATCATAGGTTCCCACAATGCACTGAACCACTCCCGTGGTCATCAGGTGTTTCAGGTTATCACGCAACAGTTCTTTGTCTGTAACCGACATCGGGATCACCTCTGTATCTTCCAACTGTCCATATTTTTCGATGTAACGTTTCAGTTCCTCTGCCCCGCCTTTCCCGGTGGTACAGAGCGTTACAATGTATTTTCTGTAACAGTCCAGACCATCTATACTCTCCACTGTGCTTTGCAATATCTTGTCGGGATCATTTTCTGTAAGGGTCCGCCTTGCAAGCTCAATTCCAAGTGTAGTTACCGGAACTCTGACCTGCCGGATTGGAATTTCCAGTTCATTTTCTATCTCCAGAAGCATTTCTCCCAAAAAACTACTATCATAGATGACCAGAATTCCCTTGCCCTGCTGCACTTTTTTCAGAAAATTTCTCAGTGTCCCATATACCTCTGCGGAGGCTCTCTCACTGGTAATTTCATAAGAAAAAATATTATCCAGCTTTGTCATGTTACTGACCGTCTGTGCTATGGAGGAAGCTATTCCCACACCGTAGAATGCAAATATCAATACCGGTCTTGCATTTTCCGTCTTTTCCTCATTTTGATAGCACAAAAACATTGTGAGAAGTAAGATTTCTTCCATGGACAATTCCACTGCGTATTCTGCTTTGATCTGTTCTGCAAGTTCTTCGCTTAGCAGATATTCTGCTCTGTGATATACCAGTATTTCTGCAATACTTTCTTTGTCCGGAGCACTTTTTTCTCTTTTTCCCGTAATCACTGCATTGAGATGAAGGCACAGCCCATATAGTACAGACGGAGAGAAATTACGTTTCAGCTGTTCCTTTGCCTTTTGCAAAAATGCTTCCACAATATTGATCAGCTTTTCTTCCACCAGGATTTCCAACTGTTTTTTATCCGTCACATCCTGTATCAGGGCTTTCCGATATTTATCAAAAGTCCTTTCTACCTCCATGCTCAGCAAAAGGTTGATCTCTTCCTCCTCTATTCCTGTCTCCTTTAATGCTGCTGCCTTCCGGCTGATTCTGTCATATAGTGTTCCGTCTTCCGGCCTGCTGACCCGGATTTCTTTTCCGCTGAACGTGAATCTCTGTTCAAAATCGATCAACTCCTCTGCTTCTCTCCGGTACTTTAACATGCCTTTGCGCACATTATTGGAAAAATCGCTGATAAATAATGAAATATCTCCTGTTTTCCCATATTCTCTCACATAGGCATTGGCGCAGCCGATCTTGATATCTCCTTTGAGCTGATAATAATTTGCTTCACACTCATAGAAAAGCAGGCATGTCATCAAATCTCCTCTGACGACCAGCGGTCTCTGTATCCGCACAGCCTCTTTGGAAAAAAGGTGTTTTATCATTTCCATCCGTTCCCTCAGCGGCCGCTCCGACAATGTCGGTAACTGTAACTGTACTGAAAATTCTGCCAGGAACTCATCCGACAGCTGTTCTTTGTCTGTACAGCTTACCGCCACCGCATATTTTCTGGATGGTGACTGCAGATACTCCAGCACCCTTTTTCTGGCTCTCGGGCTTAAAAACTGAATATTATCGAAAAATACAAAGCCCTGCTCCGACTGTTTCCAGCTGTCATCCGACTCAGCACTGACTTCTCCGCCTGCTGCATAATCGTGGCAATCGATGTGAAGAAACGGAGCATTTTCCGGCAGAATCTTCTGTTCCACCGCAAAACGGTACATTCTTTGTGCCAAGCGGCTCTTACCGGTTCCACGGGCTCCCACCAATAACGTATTGAGACTTCGCTGTGGATAGAGTACTGCTGCCTTTGCCAGCTGAATGGTCTGCCTCAGACTTCCGTCCGCTCCGATCAAATCAGAAAAGCATTCTTCCAATGTGCTTTCTTCTCTTCCAACCTTATAGAGAACCGGTCTGCCGTTACATTTTTGTATCCTGCCTTCCTGTACCAGAAGATTCAGTATGCTGCTTACATTCGTTCGCTGTAGTTCCATGGCATCCGCTATGTATGCGGTGGATATTCCTCTGTCTGCCTTTTCATCTGCATGAAGTCTGATAAAGTCATATACCTTTTCTTTGTTTGATTTCATAGGGTGCATCTCCTTTTCAACGTTCGCATCTATGTGTATATCCAAAGAAAATTATACACTCTATACAATATGCAATCTATCATTTTCCGAATATTTCGTCAAAAGAAGTTGTGTATCTGTTTTTGTCATAAAAAATATATTTGTTCATTGATTTTCATGATTTTTATTATGATTTTTTGGTACTTTTTTACAGAACCATAAAAAGAATCCGGATGAAGGATCATTCGGATTCTTTTTAGTGTATATGATTTTATTTTGTTTTTCAGAAGTGTATAAGTTTTTTGTTATGGTGTTGTGAATTCTATCGGCTGCGCATCTTTTCCATACGCATCCCATGCCTGCAGATACTCCTCCTCAGTACTTTCCACACTCTGTCCCCGGCTGTCCAGACGATAATAGGTTTCATTGCCGTTCTCGTCAAAGTTTTCTGTATTGGAACCGGTCAGTACCAGCTGTCCGGTCGCAGTATCAAGGTTGTACACTTCGATGCTGTGTCCGGAGGTCACGTAGAACCCAGACATTCCGACGCAGATCGGATATGCGGTTCCCTCACTTAGGAGCTCGCCGATCTGCACCGGTGTTCCATCTGCTCCGACGCCGTAGACATCACAGTACATGGCATAGGTATGCTCTCCGTCCTGATAAATTCCGTCCGACAATAACAACAGAGTCGTATCACCAAGCTTTACCTGCGCATACGCTGCATCTCCCTTTCCCGTTACAAAACCGGCGGTTGCACCGTCCTGCATATTCATCCATGTAGTAGTATTACCATTCTGCATTGGAATCCAGCCGGCAGGATTCTCCGATGCCTGTTTCTCCTGCTCTGCAGCGCTTGCTTCCTTCACCGCCTCTGCCTGTTCTCTCTGTTTATCCAGTGCCTCCTGCAATGCGGCGTCCGTCTCCTGTTGTGCCTTGACTTCGTCTGCGCTTGCGACATTCCCGGCATCCACACCGTTTTCGCTCTTTCCGGCCTCATTCGTCAGCAGGATTGTGGTTGTCGTCCCCTGCTTTGGATTCGTCAGAAAACATACCGCTACGATCACACAGACCGCCACAGCGGCAAGTACCACCCAAAAGGTCGGCTTCTTATAATTCAATATCTCTTTCACTCTCTTTTTCACCCCTACTTCCCCAAAGGCCAACGGGCATACCGTCACCAACCGCCTTTGCATACTACAGGAAAGCAGTGCATAGGAATAGTCTTTTCGCTCCTGAGGCTTCAGCTTCTTCACCGCGCTCTCATCGCATGCCAGTTCCAGATCGTTGCAGAACAGGAGGTACGCCGCCCAGACAAAAGGATTGAACCAATGAATCGCTAAGATCAGAAATCCGAGCGGCTTCCACCACTGGTCGCCCCGTTTCAGATGTGCCTGCTCATGAGCGATGACGTAAGGGTACTGCGCTTCATCCATACTGGAGGACAGATAGATCTTCGGCTTACGCAGTCCCAGGATAAAGGGCGATTTCACCTCATCGCAGATCCACAGGTTCTCCCTCAGCCACATAGCTTCCGCTACCTGTCTCCGTACCCGAACGTAACTGTATATCGCATAACCTGTAAAAAGGATCACTCCTGCCAGCCAGAGAATGGTGAATATGGATAATAGCCATTCCGGTATCCTCCACACTCCTGTCCCAAATACTCCGATGCCACTTCCGGTAATTCCGAACACTCCGCCCATGCCGGATCCGGCTGCGGCCGTACTGCCGTCCAAAACTGCCTGGGAAATATTGTTAGAAAAATTAGTTCCGGTTTGCAGCGTATCAGCCTGGAACGCATTTCCTGCCGGATTGCCTATCATATTTCCGTACAAATAGCCCGACAATATCGGCAGCTTCGGCATCAGACTGAACCGGCTCTCCGGCACAAAAGGGCACACCAGCCGCAGTCCCACAAGCCCCCACAGCACAAGATTCACCCACTTCGGTGCCCGTTTCAGCAAGCGTCTGAGCACCATTACGACAGGGATCATCCATGCCGCGGCAATACTCATCTGTAATACACCCGAAAATATGCGGCTCATTCTTTTCCCCCTTCTGCCTCATCGATCATCCTACGGATCTTCGCAGCTTCTTCTGCGGTCAGCGCACGATCTTTCGTAAATGCGGCAAGGAACGCAGGCAATGACCCCTCAAAGGTGTCTTCCACAAACTGTCTGCTCTGCATCGCATAGAACTCATCCCTGGAGATCAGGGAAGTCACCGTTCCGTTGTCATTGCGAAACAGCCCCTTATCGCACAGTCTGCGCAGCACATTATGCGCCGTGGTGCGCTTCCAGTGAAATGCTTCCTCCGTCAGCTTCACCAGCTCCGAAGAAGACACCGGTTCGTGCTCCCAGATGATATCCGCATACCGCGCCTCGACCACACCTAACTGAATCTCTGCCATGTTGTTTCCTCCTACTACTGTTTTCCTGATGACATCAATTTTGATATTTCACGTTTACTTTTGCAAAAGTATAGAGACCACATGTTGTGGTCTAACTATAGACTACAGCATGTGGTCTCTATTGTCAAGTATCTTTTCTATTGCAAATGATATGTCTGTGGCCATCCTGCCCGTTTTCCGCACTCGATCTCCCGGTCGATCCTTTCAAAGATATATTGGTTTTTGTGCTCCAGATCGATCAGCTGCAGCATTTCCTCATCCGTCAGCTCACGCTCCGGCTCATAGAACATCGCATCACTGATGCAATAGGCAAGCTCCTGTCCATCATATTCTTCCGGATCAGTTATGTCCTTAATTGGATGGCACTGGCTGTCCGGTACATGTCCTTCTCATGAAGCTGCATCAGCTCTGTGAAAGCATCTGGATCCCGTTTTTTGCCCTGCGCACCAGCTGTTCTATCTCTCCCATGTGTTCCCGTTCCTTTCTCCCATAAGTATACGTCTTATGAACATTAGACGGCAGACATTGCGGAAATGTCCCGTTTTGGGCAAAAAAATAAACCTACCTTGTCACTTGGCCAGTACAAGTAGGTTTATTTTCAACTTACCAATTAATTATAATGTCTTTCTTTCGATCTTTCAAGTCTTATTTCAAATCATCCATGAAACATTTTATTACGGTCTCTGTCCCATAGCACCTTCCAAGGTCAATGTCTCACCGCTCATATACTTGAAGTCGGGAGAAGCCAGTTGTACACAGACACGACCAATCTCCTTCTCCACGTCACCATAATGTCCCATGGGCGGCATCTTGACATTTGCCTTGAAAGCATCGGGATATGCCTGCTCGAATTTCTCCAGCTGTGCGGTCCATGCCAGAGGACATACAACGTTGACATTGATGCCATCGGGACCCCACTCGGTAGCTGCGACTCTGGTCAGTCCGCGGATACCTTCCTTGGCCGCCGCATAAGCGCACTGTCCGAAATTACCGAAGAGACCTGCTCCGGAGGCAAAGTTAATAACAGAACCCTTGGTCTCCTTCAGATAAGGATAGCAAGCCTTCATATAGTAGAATGCTGCATACAGACCGGAATATACCGCCAGGTCAAACTGCTCGGTGGTATGATCTGCGATGGTTACACCGGAAGCGGAAGCCTGGGCATTGTTGATCAGTACATCGATCCTTCCAAAAGTGTCAATCGCCTGCTTCACCACATTCTGTACGATTGCTTCATTGTCTGAACCAGCGCTGACATCTGCCTGTACGGGAAGTACCTTGATACCGTACTTTGCCTCCAGTTCTTCCTTTGCATCCGTCAGCTTCTGTACATTGCGTCCGGTCAGCACCAGATTGGCACCTTCTTTGGCATAAGCGGTTGCGATTCCGTAACCGATGGAACCGCACTCTCCGTTACTTAAGACCGCTCTTCCTCCGCCAGTGATGATTGCTGTCTTTCCTGTTAAAAATCCCATAAAATACCCTCCCTTTCTTGTTTTTATCTATTTCCTTATAAAACTGCTTATCTGCCTGAATGCAAGCATTCGCAGAACGCAGTTTTGCATGGCTCTGAATAGTTACCATTATAGCATAATTATAAGCGCTTTACCTGAGAAAAATACTCACCAATATTCCTATGATTCCGCCAATAATGAAAGCAGCAGGAATGCCATACGCATCCTTTTTTGCCATCCGATTCCACTCAATCCGCGAAGGTGTCATCTTCGTATGGCACATGCTCTGATAGCAGAGATAAATATGTCTCCAACGACACAAATACCCCACCAGATTATAGATTCCATCCAATAATATTCCCACTGCCAGTACAAACAACATTGTAATTCTCCCCCGGTAGAAGTCTGCCAGCGCTCCTGCTATCAGAATCAATACCGGATAGCCATAACGATCCAAATATGCCAGAATGTACATTACTGTCGTAGAATAGCTGTGCTCCGGCCTCTTCTCAACGATCACTGCCGTGCACCCCCAATCGCTCTGCCTCCTGCAGGAATCTGACTTCGATCTCTCCGGGCGTATACTCCGCAAGATCCGGCACGGAAAAAAGCGGCGGCACTGCTCTGTCTGCTTCCCCGTGAAGCAACGTCTTCAGTTCCAGCTCCAGGATCTCATCGTCGATCTGTTTCCAGCGACGGTTCTCCTCTTCCGTCAGATCATCCAGTCCGAAATGTGTGAGAATCGTTCCCATAATCTTACTTTCAATCTCCAGATAATTGGTCAGATAGATCTTCACCGGGCGGATGATATCCGATATATATCCTTCGCTGGCATCATGGAGCAGACAGGCCAGCTGCTGCCTCTCAGACCACCCTCTTGCTTTTGCTTCCAGTGCACAATTCACGGAATGCTGTCCCACGGAATAAAAATAGGTCAGCTGCCCGCCACCCCGGCACAGTAAGCTCAGCGCATGGGCGATATCTTCGATATAGACATCCCCCGGTGTCATCTGCATGGGATCGAATTTTCTGCCGGAATACGTTGTCATGGTGTTCATTGTGTTTTCTCCGTTCTGTTAGCGTTACTTCTGTTTCAAAATTTCATTGCAAGTCATTTCTTAGATAAAAAGCTATTTCCGTCTTACTTGAGTTGCATGTCACAACCCGAAGACAAATCACCATCATTTTTTTACAACTTATTCTTTACCATCTTACTTTTCCGCACGGATCAGATTCTTATAAAACCGCACCGCACCGGGCAGGCAGTTATACTCAATATTTTCATTCAGTCCATGCATTCCCTTCATCTGTTCCGGTCCATAGACTACCGGTGCAAAACGAATGCAGCTCTTACAGATGGGCTGATAGAACTGTGCATCGGTAGCGCCCGTCATGACATAAGGGCTGGAAGGCAGTCCGGGGAAAGTCTCTGCAATCGTATTTTCCACTAAGCGGAATGCTTCGCCGTGGATATCTACCGGCGGTGTAAAGTCATTGGCATGCAGCACTTCAGTCTCCAGTCCGTACTTATCAGCCAACTTTTTGATGATCTCCAGGCTCTCCTTTTCTCCCTGATGAGGAATGAATCGCATGTTCGCGCCAACATAAGCCTCCTGCGGCAGCACATTATAGGCGTCCGCACCTTTCTGTACCGTAAACGCAATGGTCGTCTTCAGCATAGCTCCCGCCTGGGCGCTGATGGACGGCAGCACTGCCTTTAACAGCGGTCGGAACAGCCACAGATTGCCGAATACCAGTTTCAGTCCAAAGCCTGCATAAGGAGCCAGCTTTGTGAACATTGCGGATACTTCCGGTGACATTTTCTTCCGGAAAGGAGAATGTGTCTCCACTTCATTTACAAATGCGGATAATCTGGCGATCGGCGTTCCTTTGGACGGTGCGCTGGCGTGTCCGCCGTTGCTCCTTGCGGTGAATTTTACGTCTGCTTTTCCTTTTTCAAAGACACCTACCATGGCGAAATTGCCGGGGATACCGCCGATAGGCTCCGTGATAATACCGCCACCTTCATCACAGACCAGGAACAGCTCGATGCCTCTGCGTTTCAGCTCTGCTACGATCTTCGGTGCACCGTCACCGCCCCACTCTTCCGTGCAGGAGCTTGCCAGGTAGACATCGGTGGGCGGAACGAACCC
>CAKRRS010000037.1 GCA_934394665.1 uncultured Acetatifactor sp.
CGGCATCCGTACGAGGAAAGTGATCTTCACCATTTCTTCTACCAGAGTGGCGAGCCGTGAGGTACAGATCCCGAACGGGTCAGTCATGATCTTGAATGCAAGTGCGGCGAAAGGCTCTTCATCGGAAGACTTTCTCTCTACTTCATTACCGTCAAGGTCAACACCCTTAATAGCCGGTACATCCAGAGGAGAAGGCATATACTCGATAATAGCATCCAGAAGCTTCTGAACACCCTTATTTCTGTAAGCAGTACCGCAGCATACGGGAACGGCTCTGCATTCACAGGTAGCTTTTCTCAAAGCAGCCTTCATCTCTTCAACGGAAGGAATTTCACCTTCCAGATACATCATTGTCAGATCATCATCAAGCTCACAAACCTTTTCAATGAGCTCGTCATGATATAAAGCAGCCTCATCAGCCATATCTCCAAGATCATCGGTAACAGTGATATCGTCGCCCTTCTCGTCGTTGTAGATATAAGCCTTCATCTCGAACAGATCGATGATTCCCTTGAATTCATCTTCCTTACCGATAGGCAGCTGAAGGCAGATTGCATTCTTGCCAAGTCTGGTACGGATCTGATCTACTGCTGCGTAGAAGTTAGCACCCAGGATATCCATCTTGTTGATGAATGCCATACGAGGTACGTTGTAGGTGTCAGCCTGACGCCATACGTTCTCGGACTGAGGCTCTACACCACCCTTTGCACAGAAGACGCCGACAGCGCCATCCAGTACACGAAGGGAACGCTCAACCTCAACGGTGAAGTCCACGTGGCCCGGGGTATCAATGATGTTGATACGATGCTCCAAAGCACCGGGCATGGGTTTGGTCTCTTTTTCCAGAGTCCAGTGACAGGTCGTAGCTGCAGATGTAATGGTAATACCTCTCTCCTGCTCCTGAGCCATCCAGTCCATGGTAGCAGTACCTTCGTGAGTATCACCGATCTTGTAGTTAACACCTGTATAATACAGAATACGCTCGGTAGTAGTGGTCTTACCGGCATCGATATGAGCCATAATTCCGATATTTCTGGTTCTCTCTAACGGATATTCTCTTCCAGCCAAGTTTTTTCCCTCCTACTAGAATCTGTAATGAGCAAAAGCCTTGTTTGCTTCTGCCATCTTGTGCATGTCTTCTTTTCTCTTAACTGCAGATCCGGTATTGTTGGCTGCGTCAAGAATTTCGTTAGCAAGTCTGTCTTCCATGGTCTTCTCACTTCTCTTACGAGAGAACATGGTCAACCAACGAAGGCCCAGAGCCTGACGTCTCTCAGGTCTAACTTCGATAGGTACCTGATAGGTAGCACCACCGATACGTCTTGCTTTTACTTCCAGAACAGGCATGATGTTGTTCATAGCCTCTTCGAATACTTCCAGAGCAGGCTTGCCGCTCTTCTCTTCAACCTTAGCAAATGCTCCGTATACGATCTTCTGGGCTACACCCTTCTTGCCATCCAGCATGATGTTGTTGACAAGCTTGGTAACCACTTTGTTGTTGTATAAAGGATCTGCTAATACATCTCTTTTCTGAATATGTCCTTTACGTGGCACGGTTCTTCCCTCCTTAACAAATTGTTTACGTTAGATCATAGGTACTCACATGTGTTTCCCCAAGTGTTCGCGCTGTTATATCTGTATCACAGAATTCCAACACTTTTCTTAGTTTCGTTTTTGTGGTACAAAGACGATGTTCGCATCGTCTCCAAAAATCCTTACGGATTTTCATCGAACTCTCGGTCCGACGTTCAAAACGCCCCGGATACTACTTATTTCTTAGCATCCTTAGGTCTCTTAGCGCCGTACTTGGAACGAGCCTGTTTTCTGTTAGCGACACCGGCGGTATCAAGGGTACCACGGATGATGTGGTATCTGGTACCGGGCAGGTCCTTAACACGACCACCACGGATCAAAACAACGCTGTGCTCCTGCAGATTGTGACCTTCACCGGGAATGTAGCTGGTAACTTCGATTCCGTTGGAAAGACGTACTCTGGCGATCTTTCTAAGAGCAGAGTTAGGCTTTTTAGGAGTTGCTGTCTTAACAGCAGTACATACACCACGCTTCTGGGGAGCAGAAACGTCTGTTGCTTTCTTGTGAAGAGAGTTGTAACCCTTCTGGAGAGCAGGTGCAGTAGACTTCTTAACAGAGGTCTGACGTCCTTTTCTTACTAACTGGTTAAATGTTGGCATTCTGTTTCACCTCTTTCTTAATAGTATAATAGACGCACCTTTTCTGGCACGCTTTAATAGTATACTTGTTCCAACTTCCGTTGTCAACTGGTTTTTCGTGAAATTTACAAGGTTTTTCCAGACTTTTTCATATATTTTGTACAAAGAAGGAGCTGCACCTCTTCCGGCACCGCTCCTTAAAGTATTTCCCATTTTTTAATGACCATTCAATACGTTCCTTTGTTTATCTGCCAAGCAACATAAACAACGTATCTCAGCATTCCAAATTTTGCAAATACAAAATTAATTACAGAATTTCCTTCAAGTATCTCTCCAGCGCATCCTGCCAGGAAGGAAGTCTGTGGAATCCGTTCTCGGTCAGTTTCTCCTTGCTCATGCGGCTGTTCTCCGGGCGTTTTGCCTTCGTAGGATACTCGGAAGCCGGTACCGGAGCCACGTCCACATTCATTCCCGCCTGGCGGAAGATCTCGCAGGCGAACTCATACCAGTTGCAGATGCCTTCGTTGGTCGCATGATAGATGCCATATTTGTCAGTCAGCACCATATCTACCAACAGTTTTGCCAGATCATAAGTATAGGTAGGAGAACCGAACTGATCATTTACGACCGTGAGATGATCATGGGTCTTGCCCAGATTCAGCATCGTCTTGATAAAGTTCTTGCCGTTGACACCGAATACCCAGGAGATTCTCACGATAAAATACTTCTCCAAAGTATTCTGCACTGCCAGTTCCCCTTCATATTTGGTCTGTCCGTATACGTTCAGCGGATGGCGCTCATCGTCGGGCTCCCAGGCTCTGGTACCCTCGCCGTCAAATACATAGTCCGTGCTGATATAGATCATCTTGCAGTCTAACTTTTTGCAGACATTGGCAATATTCTGTGTGCCGTCCGCGTTGACCCTGCGGCAGAGCTCCACGTTGTCTTCCGCTGCATCCACGGCAGTGTAAGCTGCGCAGTGGATCACAGCATCCGGTGCTGCCTCACCGATCACTTTTTCCACACTGGCAGCATCGGTGATATCCATGTCCTGAATATCCACTCCGACCGCCTCAATGCCGCGCTTTGTAAGTTCATTTACCACATCATATCCCAACTGGCCTTTTACGCCTGTTACCAATACTTTCATAGATTGCCTTCCTTTTCTTTCTTAATGCTTGTGGCACCGGTCTCCGGAACCGCTACATTCCTAATTATAACATTACCGTCCGACATCAGCAACGAAATACTTCATTTTAATATTGTATCGCAAAAAATCCGGGGAACGCTCCCCGGACCTTTTATATCAGTTCTATTTCAGCTCTATTTCATTTATTTCAATTTAAACAGTCATATAGCTTTGCGCTGCCCGCCTGATATCCTCAACAATTCTTTCTGCCTTTTTATCCTCCAGTTCGGTTGCCTGTTTTCTAAGCTTCCACCAGTTCCAGCCGGGATGCGCATTTTCCTGCAATTCTATGATTCTCTTCTGGTATTTTCTGCATAATATGAAGTAAATCAGTAAGAGGAATAGAACACCAATCCCCAGCATTCCGGCTACCGTGTCACCGTAATATCCACGTTGTGCTGCCTGTGCAAGCGGTGTTGCTTCATCTTCAATTTGTACGATTCGATAACCTGTCAAAATCACAGGTATGGAATATAGTATGCCGCTCATCTCGACCGCCTCCGTTATTTCTTAGTCTCTATCTATAAAGACTACTTATCCATGAAAAATGGCTCACATTTTTCGATATTTTTTTCAGAAATTCCTACCGGTCTACTTCCGGAAATTTTCATCGCATAAATTTACTTTTTATGGAAAATTCGCTATAATAGTGATATAGATTTTCACACGGCTGTCTGTGCCGCAGGCGTCACAAAGCAACCCTTATCGCAGAATCAAATTTGAAATATCATTCGCGATTCCTCCGCCGGAAGGAATCGTCTGCGGAATGGAGGTTATTATGCGAAAAAACTTCATACAACCTATTTTTACTGTAAGTATATTGTCCTGCTGTCTGTTATTCGGAGGATGCAGTCAGAATTCTGCCGGAGATGATACATCATCCGCCACGACTGTTTCCACCTCCCCGGCTGAGACTGTTGCAGCCCTGCCTGCCGATACTTCCCCGGATTCCGATATGTCTGCCATAGAATCCACTTCGGAGGATACCAGAGCACTCACCCTGTCGGTAGTCAATATGTGCGGCATCGAAATCGGAATGGTAGCCGTTATTGATCCCTTGACCGGGGAACAGGTAAATCTGGATTCCCTGTCAGATCAGGAATCGATCTCTATGGAAGCAGACTGGCCCTCCTCTGTCAATGAGTTCCAATGGGCTCTCTACAATACCGACGGTGAATTATGTGTTGAGGGAACAACCGATATCAGCGGTGCCCTGACCACAGTGACTCTTCTGCTGACCGGAGACGGTGATCTGGAAAAAGTCGAAGAGCTCTTCGAGTAATTTGCTTTCCAAGGTCTAAAAAACGACATCCACCGGGAAAATCCCAATGGATGTCGTTTTTGTTATCTTTTATTCTTCGATGTCTCCTGCATTTTCTGCCTGAGCCTTCAGCTTCTTCTCATTATGCTTCTTATACATTTCATATCCGGTTGCACCGAGGATCAGAATGATCAGCCACCACCACCAGGACATCTTTGCATGTTCGCTTTCCACAGCCACATCTGCAAGAGGAACAGCCTCCTCTTCGATATTCACGGCTTCCTTGGATTCTTCCTTATCGGAACCAGCCTGAACGGTTTCCTGTGTATTTGCAGGAGCTGCTTCTGCAAGAGGTGCTGCTTCGTCAGCGATCTGTACAACGGGTGCTGCTGCCTGGTTCTGTGCCACTACGGTTGCCTGTGCTGTGGGTGCTGCTGCCAGTGCAACAGGTGTAACAACTGTTGCTGCCTCTCCGGCGCCGCCTTCCTCTGTATCACCGGCACCCCCGGTCTCACCTTCTCCACCTGCAGGTGTTCCGGGTGTGGGTGCAGGAGTCAGACGATCGATCACCTTATCCAGCTCTCCGCCTGCCTCATCCAGGCTGCCCAGAATCTCCTTCAGAGTATCTTCTGCATCCTTTTTGTTCTGTTCAGCTGCGGCCAGCTTTCCTTCCAGTTCCTTCAGAGCTCCAAGGTTACTGGTTCTGCTCTCCTTCAGCTTCTTGATTTCTTCCTTCAATGCATCTACTGCGTTCTGGGCATTTACTACTTCTGTCTGAGCTGCCTGTGCATCCTGTAACAGCTTCTGATACTTTTGGGTCAGAGCCTTGGCATCATCTACGAATTTACGATAGGCTTCATCCTTTTGGGTGAGCTTAATATTGCCCTGAATATAGTTCAGGTTCTGGATGATCTGACCGGTCAGCACTTCTGCATTTGCATAAGTCTCAGTTCTGACAGCAGTATTGATTGTGGTCTCGTCGGTTTTCTTCAGATAATCAATCTCATAGGAATAGCTGGTATGAGCAATGGTATCGGTACCTGTAGTCTTCACATTATACACACCGGTTGCGCCACTTGCTTTTGCCTGTGCAAGTGCTGCATCCTGTACCGCATTCTGCGCATCCTCTGCGGTGGTCTTCTCATCGGTCTTGACACTGACACCTGCTACATAGCGGATGGTTGCCTTACCGAGCTTCCAGTCATCCCAGTTAGCGCTGACGAAAATACCGCCATCTGCCTCGACTGCCTTTCTGGCTGCATCTTTCAGCTTCTTGTTCGTAGATTCTCCATTACCAAACAGAGCCTTGATGTCATTCCAAAGGGAACCGAAGGTGCTCTGGTCTACTATCTTCTTAGTGACCTTTGCGTAGGTTGCGGATACGGTGCCGGATACCTCATATTCATCTTTAGCGATTACGTTATCCTTGGTCTTATTGGCCGTTAACGTACTGCTTTCACTTATTAAATATAATTCATCACAACCCGTTTCTTTTTTAATCTGATCTTTAATATCGTTTATTTTGTCATCCTTAACATCGTTTTGAACTTCACTCGCGCTGTCCCAAGAACGAACCGTTTTATTCACATCCACAGTCTGCGTAAAGGTAGGAATGTAGGTTCCGTTACCGGTATAAGTATAATCCGTTTTTTCTGTTCCTGTAACGGTTACATCCTTGCCGGCAGCGTCCTTCAACTCCTGTTCCTTTGTAGCGGCTGCAGCATCTCTATCTGTCACTGTCTGATACTGTTCGGAAGAAGTGAATTTTGCATCGGTATAGGTGATGGTGGTCACATCTGCGGTCACGGTCTTGATCAGGTTGCCGTTCTCATCCAGAGACCAGGATTCCTTCTGGCTATCCTTATCCACAGTAACATCTTTCGTACTGGTCTCGGTATTTCCCTCTTCTGTAACCAGAGGCTTACTGTCAGTTACAGTTACAGCATTCTTCTTAACATACGTTACTTTACCGGCATCATCCGTCACTTTTACAATACTACCGGCCTTAATACCTGCCTGCAAATCATCTTTGCTGATTACGCTGGTGACTTCTTTTCCGTCAATCTCTTCTTTTACTACATACTCATCCGGATGGGTCTCCTGTTCCGTCTCCCAGTGGATCTCTTCATATCTCTTTTCGAAGATCACGATATTATCCTGATCCTTCTGGTCGCCCTTTGCATCTTTGTCATCCATCAGGAAGTTGTAGTATTTATGCTGCGTTACTCCGTTTTCATCCGTGTAGGTTACTTCGAAGTAATTCATCGTATTGTTGTCTTTGCCCTGTTTGCGGACAACAGTGGTATCACCCTTGATTCCCAGTACCTCGGGCAGATAGTAGTTCTGCATAATGGAGATGAAGAGTTTATCCTCATTTCTCCAGTTCAGTCCATTGTCGCCCTGGGTCAGGGCTTCCTTATCTGCAATATCCATAGCACCTGCTGCAGACTTATTCACTGCACCCTTTGCAGCCTCCAGAGCCTTTGCCAGTGCTTCTGCATTTGCCTGCGCTGCTGCCAGCTCAGCTGCTGCCGCCGCAGCGTTAGCATCCGCACTGTTTATAGCAGCCTCATAAGCCTTTTCATAATCTGCCACCTTCTGTGCTGCCTCTTCATAAGCTGTCTTGGCGGTATTATACTCCCCAAGCTTTGCATCGAAATCAGCCTGTGCCTGATCTACGGTAGTCTTTACTTCTTCATATGCCGCATTGGCATCGGTGATAGAAGCAGCATCCTTGATATTCTCGATCTGTCCATTTACCTTATTCTGGGCAGCCTGCATGGCATCCTTTGCTTCTGCCGCAGTCTGTCCTGCATTTGCCGCTGCATCAGCTGCCTTATTCAGTTCTGCATCGGAAAGCTTATCATTTGCTTCCGCAGCACTCAGAGCAGTGTCTGCATTTGCAATATCTGTTTTGGCATTATCAATGGGAGCACCATTCTCTGAGGTTTTAGCTTCTATATTGGCATTTGCCTTCCAGATGCCCTCTGCCAGCTCTTCGCCGACTTCTGTCTTTGCATCCTTTGTACCTTCCTGCACCTCACCTTTTACTTCATATGCCTTATCTTCTGCCTTTTTCGCCTCTGTGGCAGCCTTATCGGCAGCTTCCTGTGCCTGGTCAGCGATGCCTGCTTCCGGAGTTACGGTAATGTTCTTATCATCATTGCCGTCCGATGTGGTGCCCTCTCCTTCTGCTGCCAGTGCGGTCAGCGGTGAAGATGCCATCAGCATTGCGGAAATGCCGATTGCCATGGCACGAATCACTTTGTCGTTCTTAACGTTCTTTCTCATCTATTTCTCCTCCTCGATGATTGTTTTGTTTTCAGTAATATGTTCAAATAAATAGTTCAATACTTCCGGTGTGAACTTTCTGGCAGAGATTGCCACTTTGAAGCTTCCGTCCTCTTGTTCTTCCTGTCTCGTGACATCCGCATACATGATCATCGTATCCGCTACGATAATAATATCTTTCCCAATCAGCTGCGGTGATCCCGCCGGCATGATAAAAGCGATGCCCAGCGGACTGACATTCCGGGTCTCCACAAAAAAGCTCTCTCCCGTATCGCATACCACAATAACGCTTCTGGCGTGGTAATTCACACGGTCAATCCGTCTCCGTTCTTCCATCGTCCTCTTTTGCTCCTTTCCTACAGAGATACCTGTTAAAACGTCCCTTTTTATTCTTCTTACTTATTAAGACTTGCCGTATCAGAAAAAAGGTTCAAAAAAATAAAAATTATTACATTTTTCTTTCAAGAATCGCCGTCTTTTTTTCTGTTATAAGGTATGGTATAATAAATAATTAACGCAAGCCATAGGAGGAATCCATATATGATACAGAAAAAGAAATTCGTAAAAACCTTCCGCAACACCAAGACCGTACAGCTCGTTCTGCTGCTTTTGCTGGAGGTCGCTTACGTCCTGGTACTGACGATGCATCCGGCACTGGGCACCAGGCTTTTCGAAGACCGGACTCTTTTTATCTTATGCACGCTTTCCTGGGTCCTTGCTTTGTTTAATCTGGTATGGCTTTTATATGATTTTTATAAATTACGGACTTTTGCGGAAGAAAGCCATGCCTTGAACCGCGCCGCTTTCCTGGATCATCTGACCGGTATTCCCAACAGACACGGTCTGGATGTCGTATTCGAAACCTATGATTCTCCCGACGCACTGGCACATGTTGCCTGCTATATGGTCACGATCACGAATCTGAAAGAGGTCAACCGGACGCTCGGACATGTAGTCGGCGACCAGATGTTAAAAGATTTCTCCGGAATTCTGGAGAGTGTCGGTGATGCTTTCGGTGTCGTCGGTCGAAATGGTGGCAACGAATTTCTGATGATCGTGAACCACGGTTCCCATGATACCATGGATTATTTTATCGAAAGTCTGGATCAGCAGTTGAAAGAATACAACGATGAACACAGCAATGCTCCGATCCGGATCAACTACGCTTATATCTTAAACGAAGAAGCCCATGCAGAGTATTTCTCCACCTTACTCACAGAGACATACAACAAGTTACACGCTTAAAGGTTCCAGATTTCAAACAGTGAGACAAACGCATGAAAGATTTGAACATTTCTTACATTGCCGGTCTTGTGATCCGTGCCCAGCATAGCGACTCGGATGCCTTCGCGGAATTGTATGCTCTTACCTATAACAAAGTGTACAACTACACCAGGCATTATCTGCGGGATGACTTTCTCGCTCAGGACGCCATGCAGGAGGTCTTCATACTGGCTTTGAAAAACATCGGAAAACTGAATGATCCAACTGTTTTTATTGCCTGGCTCAATCGTATCTGTTTCCATGTCTGCTATGATATGTCACAGAAGAACAGACCGCAGAATGATTGTCAGGTACTCAGTCAGGAGATTCTTGACATCGTCCAGGACATGCACTTAGACGCCAATCCGGAGCTGCACTACCAGCAAAAGGACGAGTATTCCAGGCTGGCGGAAGCCATGGACAAGCTTCCCTTTAACGAAAAACAGGTTCTGACCATGCGTTACTATAACGACATGAAGCTGGAAGAGATCGCCGCTGCCATGGAAATCAGCCGCAGCAGCGTCAAACGTTACATCGCTTCCGGCCAGGAGCATCTCAAGATAAGCATGAAAGGATAGGGATAATACCGATATGTTTTTTCATAAAAAGAACAGATATGAATTGGACATGACGACTGCCAATAACGCTCTGCAGAATATCCTGTCCACCTGCAACCAGCCGGTCAACACGATTCCGTTTGACAAACTGGTGCTTCGTAAAAAAGTAAATGCGGCTTCCTATAACCGCCTGATCATCGCAACAGCCATTATTTTTGTACTGACTTTTCTGTCACCCCTGAGCATCGTCCCGCTCTCTGAGCTGAATGAGCGTCTGTTTGCTCCCAAGCCGGCAGAGCTGACACTGGATTACGTGGAGAATAACATCTTAAGCCTGGAATTTACCGGCGACAACATTCTCTATAACGAGGCCTATATGGAAACCCTGTCCGGAGAGCGGATCCTGCCGCTGTCTGTGGATGCTTCCAAAGGTGTGATTTGTTTTCCCTTCCTCTCTGAGGAAGCCAATATTTACATTCCTGTGAAAAACGATACTGCGATCCACCTTCTTTTCACTCCGGATCACGTCTCAGGACTGGAACAATAACAACAGGATATTAAGATTTTTATGCGGACAACAACATTTTCTGCGCAGCTGCGCATTTTGTTAATTACATACGGTATGATATGCGGTCTGTGCGCCTGTGGTTCCTCCGTTCCGGATATCCCGGTGAACGCTCCTGCCTGGGATTCCTCCGCTTCCCAGACAACCGTTTCCAAGACTGGGGAGGCGGATGCCGCCGGTCACGCAGGTAATACTCCCACAGACAATTCCTCCATGGATAATTCACCGACGGATCATCTGTCCAAGGATAGTCTATCCACAGAAGCCGGCGCTTCCGTTCCGGCTTCCCCCACACGAGACGCCACCCCCGTATGTCTGGTTCCTAACGCGGACGGCACTGCAGTCACTTCCAATGATGTGGCTGTCATTGACTACTCTCATATGTCGGACGGTTATATCTGTGCCAACTATACCGGTTCCTGTCCCAAGGTCAAATTACGCATCACGGGACCGGACACGATCGTATACACCTATGACCTGCACGGTGGCGGCTATGAGACCTTTCCGCTATCTTCCGGCGACGGTTATTATGATGTCACGATCTATGAAAATATCTCCGGAACGAATTATGCCACCTGCCTGTATGCCGATCTGGAGGTACGGATTACAAATGAATTCGGTCCTTTCCTCTACCCGAACCAGTATGTGAATTTTAACGCAAACAGCAAAGTGGTCGCTAAGGGTCAGGAGCTGGCCGAAGGTGCCACTTCCGACCTTGATGTGATCACAAGCATCTATGACTATATTACCGAAAACATTACTTATGATTATGATAAGGCCTCGGATCCTCCCACCGGTTATACCTCTGATGTGGATACCATTCTTGCTTCCGGGACCGGCATCTGTCTGGACTATGCGGCGGTCATGGCCAGCATGTTACGGAGCCAGCGGATTCCCACCAGACTGGAAGTCGGCTACGCGCAGGATGCTTATCATGCCTGGATCAGTGTATATACTGCCGATACCGGGTGGTTAAACGGTATCATCGAATTCGACGGCAACGTTTGGACTCTGGTCGACCCGACCTTCGGTGCCAACACGGATGATAAGACACTGAAAAAGTTTATTGGTAACGGAACGAATTATGTCTTACAGAAAATGTATTAATGCGGCAGCTGCCGGAGAATAACTGTCGAATCGTTTAAGATGCTTTTTGGCAAATGAGACTTCCAAAATGCGATCTAAGATGTGTATAAGTGTGTATAAGAATGAAAGGGTACAGAACAACATGAAGACTACCGACAAAAAACTACTTTCCAACGAAGAAATCGCTTCTTTCTGCAGTCAGTCCGCCATGCTTTTTCAGGCAGGCATCCCACCTGTAGAAGGTATGGCAATATTGCAAAGTGATGCACAGTCCCCGGAGGGCAAGGCGATATTTGATGAAATTCTCGCTGTCTGCCGCCAGGGCGAAAGCTTCCATACTGCCCTGCAATCCACCAAAGTCTTTCCCGACTACTGTCTGCACATGATCGCTCTCGGAGAAGAATCCGGTAATCTGGATGTCTGCATGAATTCACTGGCAGATTATTATGAAAAAGAAGATGCCATCGCCAACAGTATCCGGGATGCTGTGACGTATCCTTTTATCATGATTGCCATGATGGCTGCGGTCATCGTCGTACTGGTCAGCCGTGTGATGCCGATCTTCGAGCAGGTATATGTGGAACTGGGAAGTGAGATGACCGGTTTTGCCGCCTCCCTCTTACGACTTGGCAATCACCTGAATCGTTATTCTTTCATTTTTGTAAGTATTCTCTGTGTTTTATTGTTCCTCTATCTCTTTGCTACCAGAACCACTGCCGGGAAACGTGTGACCGCCCGTTTTCTGAACTGGTTTCCTCTGACCAGACGTTTTTACGAGAGTGTTGCATGTGAACGTTTTGCCAGCGGTATGGCTCTGACCTTAAGCAGCGGCATGGATACCTATGCAAGTCTTGACATGGTGGCTGCACTGGTCGGAAATGAAAAAATGAAACAAAAGATTTTAAGCTGCAAAGATGCCATCAACGCCGGTGCCAATTTTGCCGAAGCACTGTCCGGTGCCGGAATTTTCAATCATCTGTTTTCCCAGATGGTTTCCGTAGGTTTCCGCAGCGGTAATGTAGATGTCGTCCTTCGGAAAATTGCCGACCGTTACGAAGAAAACACCAATCGCAGATTGCAGTCGATTATCTCGGTACTGGAACCGACGCTGGTAATTATTTTATCTGTCATCGTCGGTCTGATCCTCTTGTCCGTCATTCTGCCTCTGATGGGTATTATGACCAGTATCGGATAAATGCTGCGAAACAGAAAGGCAGGAGACTTCTATGAACCGCTTTGAACAAAAAAACAGACCCCTGGGACGTAAGCTGATCTATCTGCTCCCTGTGCTCGCCTTCCTCGTCCTGTTCGTCCTGTTCCTGCGTGGAATCGGATCAGTCAGTGAATCTACCCTGAGCAAACAGCAGGAAAGTCTGGAGACGGCTTTGGAACGCAGTATTTCCCAATGTTATGCCGTAGAGGGCTGTTACCCTCCTTCTCTGGAATATCTGGAACAGCATTACGGTCTGCTCTATGACGAAGACAGCTTTTTCATCGACTATGCATACTACGGCAGCAACCTGCTCCCTGAGGTCACGGTTCTGCGTAAGACAGTTTCTAAATAAGGAGCTACGATACATGAAGCAGGAAAAACATTTTATTGTGGATATCTTGTTCGTTCTGGCACTGTTCGGTGTCTTCGCCGTCTCTGCCCTGACACTTGTTACCATTGGTGCTGACGTCTATCAGCACACCGTCGAAGATATGAGCATCAATTATGAAAGCAGAACCGCTGTGTCCTATATCATGGAAAAAGTACGGCAAAATGATATGGCAGGCAGTGTCTCCATAACAACGCTGGAAGAGGTTCCGGCGCTTTGTCTCCGTTCCGAACTGGATGCGGATACTTATTGCACTTATCTCTATCTCTATGACGGACACTTAAAAGAGCTCTTTATGAAAGATGGAAGTTCCCTGGGCGGACGAGTTCTGCCTGCCGGTACGGATATTATGGAATTACAGGACTTTTCTCTGGAATACGCTGCAAAAGATCTGATACAGGTATTCGTGCAGACCGCTTCCGGCGAAACCCATACTTTTTACATCCATATACATTGCTGAAAAATAGTACCGACAATATTATGATGTCGGGGTCAAAAGCCCCCGACTATGATGCCTGTAAATAGCAAAGCAGCTATGATCATCGCCCGTTTCTACACAGATTTGTAACGAAACAGATTGAATTGAAACAGAAAGGTTTCGGAATTACGTATGAAACACTCAAGATCCAGTTTATTTTTAATGGAAATGATTATTGCCATCCTGTTTTTTTCCCTGGCAAGTGCTGTGTGTATTCAGCTTTTTGCCAAATCACACCTATTGAGTACACAGACGGTAAACCAGAATCACGCCGTGATCTGGGCACAGAATCTGGCAGAATCCTACCTGTCATCAGATGGCGATCTGGATACCATGCAGCGTTTATTTTCTCCCTCAGAAACAAAAGATGAAAATTCGCTCAGCCTGTCTTTCGACAGCGAATGGCATTTGTGCTCTCCGGATCAGATCACCTGTTTTAGGGCGGATCTTACACACACGCCTGCCGGTGATGCAGGTATCATGGAAGCGGATATCCGGGTGTATGCTATCTCCGCACCGGACTCACCGATCTATACACTTTCTATCCTGCATCATGCTGCGGAAAGGAGCGGTTTCCATGAATAATACAAAATCTTCCAGGAAAAAACAATTCGGCATGAATATCGGATCAGCTTCCATTCTTTTAGTATTCGTAATCCTCTGTCTGGTCTCTTTTGCCGTATTATCGATTGTCAGTGCAAATGCCGACAATAAGTTAAGTACGCGTGTGCTGGAACGTACGACTGCTTACTATACTGCCTGCAACGAGGCAGAACAGTCCCTTGCCGGCATGGATCACACCTTGTGCCGTATCTACGAATCCTCCGGCAATGAAGAAGCATATTTTGCTTCTGTCGGTCACGGAAAATCCTATGTGATTCCGATTTCCGATCTGCAGTCTCTGCAGGTTACGATTGAAATCTTATATCCACAAACCGCTGAGGATCCTTTTTATGAGATCACTGCCTGGCAGATATTGAATACAGAGAAATTGCAATAGAGCATGCCTAAAGCATGCTCTATATCTCACTTCCACTTATCTATCTACTGATCTACTGATTATATACCCTTTGATTATTCTGATTTTTTTCTTCCCAATGTTCTATCGCACCGACAGCCAGCTTTCTATTATCCCTGATTCAACGCCTCCACAGTCTGCGATAACTTTCTGATATCCTCGTTCAATTCCTTCAGATGATCCAGATTTCTCTGATTCAATTCTAACGTATTCTGTGCATTTGCAGTAACTTCTTCCGTTGATGCACTAATGGAGCTTACGGAATCCACCAGTGCTTTTTTGGATTTTTGAATTTCGCCGATAGACTGTTCGATCTTCTGATAATCAGAATCCATTGCTTCTGAAGTCTCCGTGATTCTTGTAAACAATCTTCCGGTATCTTCCACAAGGTTGTTTTGTTTTTCAAAAACTTCTGTCAGCCGATTCATGTTGTCGGTCACTTTTTGTGATCCATCATTGATTCCCTGAATTTCTTTGCGAATCTTTTCAAGAGAATCATTCGTCTGCTCCGAAAGGTCTCTGATCTCTCCCGCCACTACTGCAAAGCCTCGTCCGGCTTCTCCGGCACGGGCTGCTTCAATACTTGCGTTCAGTGATAAGAGATTCGTTTGTCTGGAAATATTGTCGATCAGACCTACAATCTGATTCACATTATGAATCTTCTTCATGAGATCATCCATTGCTTCAGTCGTCGACACAGAAGTCTCTGCGGTTACTTTTGCGGAATCTCCCAACTGTGCTACATTCTTCGTACCGTTTTCAATTGCCTCCAAGGTATCCCCAAGGCTGTCATGGAAACCATCCACCGTCTCCCGGATAGCATCAATGTCACGGCTCATGGTATCAATGTATCCGATCTCTTCCTGCACAGCTTCCGCGGTAGCATTTGTTCCTTCACATACCTGTTCCATGGCTTCCGTGGATGACACAGAAGCTGTACGAAGATTCTCTGTCTTCGCCAGAATCTTTTCTGAATTTTCCGCGGTATTCTCCGCCACCTTCTTAATCTGTGCAAGGACTGCCTTGCGTCGTTCCTGCGCGGTTTCGATTTCATCCATCTTTCGCTTTGTCATCCCGGCATCTATGTAGCTGATCAGGCTGCCGTACAGAGCTACCAGAAATACCGCTGCCAGCTGAATCTCGATATCGATCATCGGTACTGTTTCCAAGGCTCCGCTTGCCTTGGCATAGCCGAGGTATACAATATTGCAGACCATAACACCGATGCTGTAAAACGTCGTATATTTCCATTTGTGGAATAACGGGAATATCATCAGAATCGGAATCATATACACATACGTCATCGTCGTATTACCTGTGAACAGAACAAAGATATATACGACAAAATAACTGATTGGCAGAAGATATTTCACTGCTTCTGATTCCGGATTCTTTTTCTGCAGGATCAGATCTGCCACCACAGGAAGCAACAGCAATAGTAAGAATATTGCCGTATATCCTCCGGTACGGTTGCCCTTAGCAAATTCCACCAGATATGCCGCTGCCAGCACAAATGCAATAAATGAATATGCGATCAATACACACCTGTTGACAGTTCTTTTCTCCGTGAGTTTTCCGTGTCCGTCAATTATCATAGAATTCCACCCCTTACTTATGTACTTTTTATCTACTTTTATGTATTTTATATAGTCTTATTATCTCTTCTCCTTTTTTCCCTGTCAAGTTTTCCTTTAAAATCCTTGCTTTTCTTCTCGATTTCTGTACAAAACAAACGTGCGCCGCAAGGCGCACGCAAAAGAGGTATTCCATCTCACAATGGAATACCTCTTTTCAACATACTCTATGGACTTATTTACTCGTTGTCAGAACCTGCTCCTACCGTTTCCGTCTCTGTAGCTTCGATCTGTTCTGCCTGCTCAGCATCCAGATCTGTTCCGTCACTCAGATTCAGTTCTGCATCGTCACCGTACATATCACCACTGAATTCAATGGTTTCTTTTGCATCGGTGCTCAGTCTGGTGTTACGATATCTCTTCATACCGGTTCCTACAGGAATCAGCTTACCGATGATAACGTTCTCCTTCAGACCGATCAGGTTATCGACCTTACCCTTGATTGCAGCCTCTGTCAGGACCTTAGTGGTCTCCTGGAAGGATGCTGCGGACAGGAAGGACTCGGTTGCCAGAGCTGCCTTGGTAATACCCAGAATGATACGCTTACCTTCTGCAGGCTCTTTGCCTTCTGCGGTCAGCTTCTCATTCATTTCTTCGAAATCCAGAACATCTACCAGGGTTCCGGGCAGGAACTCGGTATCTCCGTTGTTCTCGATACGAACCTTCTTCAGCATCTGACGTACCAGGACTTCAATATGCTTATCGGCAATATCTACACCCTGTAAGCGGTATACACGCTGTACTTCACGAAGCATGTAATCCTGTACGGCACGGATGCCCTTGATCTTCAGCAGATCGTGAGGGTTTACACTACCTTCGGTCAGCTCATCACCGGCCTCCAGTATCTGTCCGTCTACTACTTTGATACGGGAACCGTAAGGGATCAGATATGCCTTGGATTCCCCGGTCTCTTCATTGGTAATTACCACTTCACGTTTCTTCTTGGTATCACGGATTTCAGCCTTACCGCCGAACTCCGCAATGATTGCAAGTCCCTTCGGCTTTCTGGCCTCGAACAACTCCTCGACACGGGGAAGACCCTGTGTGATATCGTCACCTGCGACACCACCACTATGGAAGGTTCTCATGGTCAGCTGGGTACCGGGCTCACCGATAGACTGTGCAGCGATGATACCAACTGCTTCACCTACCTGTACGGCTTCACCGGTTGCCATGTTGGCACCATAACATTTTGCACAGATACCAACGTGGGAACGACAGGTCAGAATCGTACGGATTTTCACTTCCTCGATGGGCTCACCCTGTGCATTGACGCCGACGCTTAAGATCTTAGCTGCACGGCTGGGGGTAATCATGTGGTTGTGTTTTACGATCATGTTGCCGTCTTTATCATAAATATCCTCGCAGGAATATCTTCCTGTGATTCTGTCTTTCAGACCTTCAATGGTCTCTTTGCCATCCATGAATGCCTTGACTACCATACCGGGGATCTCAGCCTGACCCTCGCAGCAGTCTACTTCACGGATAGAAAGCTCCTGAGATACATCAACCATTCGTCTGGTCAGATAACCGGAGTCTGCGGTACGCAGCGCGGTATCGGACATACCTTTTCGTGCTCCGTGTGCGGACATGAAGTACTCCAGTACGTCCAGACCTTCACGGAAGTTTGACTTAATGGGCAGCTCGATGGTTCTACCTGTGGTATCTGCCATCAGTCCACGCATACCTGCCAGCTGCTTGATCTGCTGACTGGAACCACGCGCACCGGAGTCTGCCATCATGAAGATGTTATTGTATTTATCCAGACCGGACAGCAGTACGTCGGTCAGCTCTTTATCGGTCTCGTTCCAGGTCTCTACAACGGCACGATAACGCTCTTCCTCAGTGATCAGACCACGTCTGAAGTTGCTTGCGATCTTATCTACGGTAGCCTGTGCAGCTGCCAACATCTCACCCTTCTTCTCAGGGACGGTCATATCGGAAATAGATACGGTCATGGCAGCTCTGGTAGAATACTTGTAACCGATTGCCTTAACATCATCCAGTACCTCAGCGGTCTTGGATGCTCCGTGGGTATTGATAACCTTCTCCAGAATCTGCTTCAACTGCTTCTTACCTACGTGGAAATCTACTTCCAGTTTTAAGAAGTTCTCGGGATCGCTTCTGTCTACAAATCCCAGATCCTGAGGCAGGATCTCATTGAAGATGAAACGACCCAGCGTAGATTCTACAGTACCGGTCACAGTCTCACCTTCTGCGTTTACCTTACTCATGCGGACATGAATACGGGAATGCAGTGTCAGTGCCTGATTCTCATACGCCAGAATTGCTTCGTTCACGCTCTTGAAGTACTTACCTTCACCGATAGAACCGGGTCTCTCCTGTGTCAGATAGTAAATACCGAGTACCATATCCTGGGAAGGAACGGCTACAGGACCACCATCGGAAGGCTTCAGTAAGTTGTTGGGAGACAGCAGCAGGAAACGACACTCTGCCTGTGCCTCCTGGGACAGAGGAAGATGTACAGCCATCTGGTCTCCGTCGAAGTCCGCATTGAATGCGGTACATACCAGGGGATGCAGCTTGATTGCCTTACCTTCTACCAAAATCGGCTCAAATGCCTGAATACCAAGTCTGTGCAGTGTCGGTGCACGGTTCAGCATCACAGGATGTTCCTTGATGACCTCTTCCAGCACATCCCATACCTGCGTATCCAGCTTCTCTACCAGTTTCTTTGCATTCTTGATATTCTGGCTGATTCCCTTGGATACCAGTTCTTTCATTACAAAGGGCTTGAACAGCTCGATTGCCATCTCTTTTGGCAGACCACACTGATAAATCTTCAGTTCCGGTCCAACGACGATAACGGAACGTCCGGAGTAGTCTACACGCTTACCTAACAGGTTCTGACGGAAACGACCGGTCTTACCCTTTAACATATCGGACAGAGACTTCAGTGCTCTGTTGCCGGGGCCGGTAACAGGACGGCCGCGTCTGCCATTATCAATCAGCGCATCTACTGCTTCCTGCAGCATTCTCTTCTCGTTACGGACGATGATATCGGGAGCACCCAGCTCTAACAGTCTCTTCAGACGGTTATTACGGTTGATGATCCTTCTGTACAGATCGTTCAGGTCGGAGGTTGCAAAACGTCCGCCGTCCAGCTGTACCATAGGACGCAGATCAGGGGGAATTACCGGGATGACATCCATGATCATCCATTCCGGACTATTTCCGGATTCACGGAAAGCTTCCACAACTTCCAGTCTCTTAATAATACGGGCACGCTTCTGACCGGAGGACTCCTTCAGACCGGTCTTCAGTTCTACTGCCTCCTTTTCCAGATCAATGGCCTGCAGCAGCTCTTTGATTGCTTCTGCACCCATGCCTACACGGAACTTGTTGCCCCAGGTCTCTCTTGCATCCTGATACTCTTTTTCGGATAATACCGCCTTGTACTCGAGGTTGGATTCCCCCGGATCCAGTACAATATAGGAAGCAAAATACAGCACCTTCTCCAGAACTCTGGGAGACAGATCCAGGATCAGCCCCATACGGCTGGGGATACCCTTGAAATACCAGATATGGGATACCGGAGCGGCAAGCTCGATATGACCCATACGCTCTCTACGTACGCTGGCTTTGGTAACTTCTACGCCACAACGATCGCAGACAACGCCCTTATATCTGATCTTTTTATATTTACCGCAATGACATTCCCAGTCTTTGCTGGGTCCAAAGATTCTCTCACAGAACAGACCGTCTCTCTCTGGTTTCAGTGTTCTGTAGTTGATTGTCTCCGGCTTCAATACCTCGCCATGGGACCACTCCCGGATTTTCTCCGGGGAAGCTAATCCGATCTTAATGGCATCAAATGTCATAGGCTGATAGGTTGTTTCATTTTTTGTTTCTGACATTAATGGCACTCCCTTCTATACAAAACTATACAAAGCATTATACTTCATCATCACTGCCGTCAAAGCTATCATCGGTGTAATCATCGTCAACATACGCGCTGTCATCTTCAGATTCCACCAACTCACCGTTATCATCAAACTCCTGTGACTGATAGCCCATCTCGCCAAGGGAGCTCTTGTCGTAATCGTCGTCGTACTTACGATCACCTTCCATCTCATAACGGTAATCGGTATCACCGTAATCGACGGTCTCCATGATCTCAACCTCGCTCTGATCCTCACGCAGCACTCTGACATCCAGCCCCAGTGCCTGCAGCTCCTTCAACAGAACCTTGAAGGATTCAGGGATACCGGGCTCAGGGATATTGTCACCCTTGATGATTGCTTCGTAAGTCTTCACACGTCCCACAACATCATCAGACTTCACAGTCAGAATCTCCTGCAGGGTATAGGATGCACCATACGCCTCCAGAGCCCATACTTCCATTTCTCCGAAACGCTGACCGCCAAACTGGGCTTTACCACCCAGAGGCTGCTGTGTTACCAGAGAGTACGGTCCGGTAGAACGCGCATGGATCTTATCATCTACCAGATGATGCAGTTTCAGGTAATGCATGTGTCCGATCGTTACAGGTCCATCGAAGTATTCACCGGTTCTACCGTCACGCAGACGTACTTTACCGTCTCTGGAAATGGGAACGCCCTTCCATACACTTCTGTGCTCTCTGTTCTCAGACAGGTACTGCATTACTTCCGGAAGAAGCTCCTCACCGTGCTTGCTGGTGAAGGTCTCTCCATGCCAGGGCTTGCCGTCTGCGGTCGTTTCCTGTCCTTTTTCCTTCCATTCCTTGCTTTCTGCTTCATCAAAAGGAAGGTTTACATAATCGTTGGCAAGATCCAACGTATCCATAATATCATTCTCGTTTGCGCCATCGAAGACAGGCGTTGCCACATTGAATCCCAGCGCCTTGGCAGCCAGGGAAAGGTGGATCTCCAGAACCTGTCCGATATTCATACGGGAAGGCACACCCAGAGGATTCAGCACGATATCCAGTGGACGTCCGTTGGGCAGATAAGGCATATCTTCTACCGGTAATACACGGGAAACGACACCCTTGTTACCATGACGGCCTGCCATCTTATCGCCGACGGAGATCTTTCTCTTCTGCGCAATGTAAATGCGGACTGCCTGATTTACTCCGGGTGCGAGCTCATCGCTGTTCTCACGGGTAAATACCTTGGCATCCACTACAATACCATATTCACCATGAGGTACCTTTAAGGAGGTATCTCTTACTTCTCTTGCCTTCTCACCGAAGATGGCACGCAGCAGTCTCTCTTCTGCGGTCAGCTCTGTCTCTCCCTTAGGAGTAACCTTACCTACCAGAATATCGCCTGCACGAACCTCTGCACCGATGCGGATGATACCTCTGTCATCCAGATCCTTCAGTGCCTCATCACCGACACCGGGAACATCACGGGTGATTTCTTCCGGTCCCAGCTTGGTGTCGCGTGCTTCTGCTTCATACTCCTCGATATGCACGGAAGTATAAACATCATCACGCACCAGTCTCTCACTTAACAGAACTGCATCCTCGTAGTTGTAACCTTCCCAGGTCATGAAACCGATCAGAGGGTTCTTACCCAGTGCCAGTTCTCCCTGTGAAGTAGAAGGACCGTCTGCAATCACCTGACCTGCTTCCACATGATCGCCCTTGAATACGATAGGCTTCTGATTGTAGCAGTTGGACTGGTTACTACGGGAGAACTTGGTCAGATGAATCTCTGCCTTCTCACCGTCATCGTAAGCAATGCGGATGGTCTTGGAAGATACATAAGTAATGGTTCCGGGCTTTTTAGCCACAACACAGACACCGGAGTCCACCGCAGTCTTCACTTCCATACCGGTACCTACTACAGGTGCCTCGGTGCTTAACAGAGGTACGGCCTGACGCTGCATGTTGGATCCCATCAGTGCACGGTTTGCATCATCGTTCTGCAGGAAAGGAATCAGTGCAGTAGCCACAGAGAATACCATTCTGGGGGAGACATCCATATAATCGAACATCGCCTTGGGATATTCCTGTGTTTCATCCAGATAACGACCGGATACGGAATTTCTCACAAAATGTCCTTCTGCATCCAGTGCTTCGTTCGCCTGTGCTACATGATAATTGTCTTCTTCATCCGCAGTCATATAAACTACTTCGTCAGTTACGCGGGGGTTCTTAGGATCGCTCTTATCGATCTTACGGTAAGGAGCCTCTACGAAACCATATTCATTAATTCTTGCATAACTTGCAAGAGAGTTGATCAGACCAATGTTAGGACCTTCGGGTGTCTCGATAGGACACATTCTTCCGTAATGGGAATAGTGTACATCTCGAACCTCGAATCCGGCACGATCTCTGGACAGACCGCCGGGACCCAGTGCAGACAGACGTCTCTTATGGGTCAGCTCACCCAGAGGGTTATTCTGATCCATGAACTGTGACAGCTGGGAGGATCCGAAGAATTCCTTCACTGCTGCAGTTACCGGCTTGATATTGATCAGAGACTTGGGAGAGATTTCCTCTGCATCATGTGTCGTCATACGTTCCCGTACCACTCTCTCCATTCTGGACAGACCGATACGATACTGGTTCTGCAACAATTCACCTACCGCGCGAATACGTCTGTTACCCAGATGATCGATATCATCATCATTACCCAGACCATACTCCAGATGTATATTATAGTTGATGGAAGCTAAGATATCTTCCTTGGTAATATGCTTGGGCACCAGTTCATGTACATTTTTCTTGATTGCCTCCGCCAGCTTCTCGGGGTCATCACCGAACTCTTCCAGAATCTGCGCCAGAACAGGATAATATACCAGTTCATGGATGCCGAAATCTCTGGGATTGCAATCAACGTAATGCGTCAGGTCTACCATCAGGTTGGACAATACCTTTACATTACGCTCCTCTGTCTCAATATATACGAAAGGAACGGCACTGTTCTGAATGGTATCTGCCAGTTCCGCAGTCACTTTGTCTCCTGCGGATGCGATTACTTCACCGGTGGAAGGATCTACGACATCTGCAGCCAGGATCTGATGACGGATACGGTTCTTCAGAGCTAATTTCTTATTAAATTTATATCTGCCGACTTTGGCTAAATCATATCTTCTGGGGTCGAAGAACATAGCATTGATCAGGCTCTCAGCACTCTCAACGCTTAAAGGCTCGCCGGGACGGATCTTTTTGTATAACTCTAACAGACCCTCCTGATAATTTTCAGCAGTGTCCTTGGTAAAGCTTGCCTCGATCTTAGGCTCATCACCGAAGAGTTCACGGATCTCATCATTGGTACCGATACCCAGTGCACGGATCAGTACAGTAATGGGAACCTTACGGGTTCTGTCCACACGTACATAGAAGACATCGTTAGAGTCAGTCTCATACTCCAACCAGGCACCACGGTTCGGGATTACCGTACAGGAGAACAGCTTTTTACCGATCTTATCATGTCCGATTCCGTAATAGATACCGGGAGAACGCACCAACTGGCTGACGATAACACGCTCTGCGCCGTTGATTACAAAAGTACCGGTCTCAGTCATTAACGGAAGATCGCCCATGAAAATATCTTCATCGCTGATCTCTTCCTTCTCTTTATTATAGAGACGCACCTTAACCTTAAGAGGTGCCGCATAAGTAGCATCTCTCTCTTTACACTCTTCGATAGAATACTTCACATCGTCTTTGCAGAGTTCAAAATCCACAAATTCCAGACTCAAAGAGCCGCTGTAATCAGCAATCGGAGAGATGTCGTCAAAGACTTCCTTTAAGCCTTCGTCTAAAAACCACTGATAGGAGTCCTTCTGGACCTCAATCAGATTGGGCATCTCTAAAACCTCTTTTTGTCTTGAATAACTCATACGCATAACCTTGGTACCGGCAATCGGACGTATTCTGTTCTTTTCCATTGACATTTCACCCCGTTCTTTCAGATTTAAAGCCTATTTTGCGTCGGCAACAATGCAATATATATAAACGTCAAATTTTTGGCATGACAAATAAGCATAGCACCGCACAATAGTGCACTATCCATAATACTACAGTCTTGTAAATACGTCAAGGAAATATTTTGAATTTTTTTAATAAAATAGATAATTTTAAAAACTTATTGCAGATGGGAATAAGAAAAACCATGTACCGACAGTAGCCGGCACATGGTTTGCCATATACTGGTTAAAAATTACTTCAGAGTAACCTTTGCGCCAACTTCTTCCAGCTTCTTCTTGATGTCTTCAGCTTCGTCCTTGGTAGCGCCTTCCTTAACAACCTTGGGAGCTCCGTCAACTACGTCCTTAGCTTCCTTCAGGCCCAGACCGGTTACTTCACGAACAACCTTGATAACCTTAAC
>CAKRRS010000038.1 GCA_934394665.1 uncultured Acetatifactor sp.
ATTGACTGTGATTTTCAAATTTCAAGTAAACCAGTAGACCCGGTTGCATATAAGAATAAGCTGACCGTAAACAGACGTCGGTACTTAGCGGGCGTACTTTGGCCGCTTATGTACCGCTACGTCTGTTTCCGAACGCAAGTGATGTCAGTGTTTCTTATATGCAACCGGGGCTACGGCGACAGGTTTGCTTAACTAACTTTCAATTTACCATACTTTTAATACACACGGATAATGCCGGAAATTTCCCTCACGACGGACATTCCCTCCATGATACGGATGGCATCATTAAAATGTCTCTCTTTTACGAGATCGGTGATGACCACGATCTCGGCAATGCCATCGTGGCTGCGCTTCTGTACCATCTGGGCGATGCTGACATCGTTGTTGCCAAGGACTCCTGCAATATTTGCCAGGGCTCCGGCACGATTCTCCACCTGTAAGCGTAGAAAGAATCGGCTCTTCGTATCCTCTACATCCAGTACAGGAAGCTTCTTATGGCTGTCGCTGCCAATCTTGCCGCAGCTTCCATGGATAATATTACGCATCACATCGATGACATCTCCCAGTACCGCACTGGCGGTAGGCATCTGTCCGGCGCCCCGTCCCATGAACATGGCATCGTCGCAAGCCTGACCATGGACAAATACGGCATTAAAGGAATCTCTGACTGTGGCAAGAGGATGGCTGTCCGGGATCAGTGTAGGATGTACTTTTACTTCAATTCCTTTACCTGTAAGCTTTGTAATACCCAACAGTTTGATCACATAACCGAATTCTTTTGCATACCGGATATCCTCCGCCGTGATCTTCGTGATACCTTCCGTATAGACCTGGGGGAATGTCACCCGGGAGCTGAAAGCGATGGATGCCATAATAGCAATCTTGCGTCCTGCATCATAGCCTTCCACATCCGCTGTGGGATCTGCCTCCGCATAACCCAGTCTCGTAGCCATATCCAGTGCTTCCTGATACCCCATGCCTTCCTCGGACATTTTGGTCAAAATATAGTTTGTCGTACCGTTGACGATTCCCATGATCTCCGTCAACTGACTTCCCGCCAGGCTCTGCCGCAAAGGGCGGATAATGGGAATGGCGCCTGCTACTGCCGCCTCGAACTGTAAGTCGCATTTATTCTCTGTTGCAATCTCGAACAACGGATCTCCGTACTCCGCCAGCAGATCCTTGTTGGCGGTGACCACCTGCTTTCCGGCCTTCATGGCTTCCTCCACATAAGTTCTGGCCGGTTCTATACCACCCATGACTTCAATAACAATCTGGATTTCGGGGTCTTCCAGAATTTCCTGCCAGCTATCTGTGAACAACTCCTGTGGGATTCCTTCTCTTACCTTTCCGGGATTGCGCACCAAAATCTTTTTAATCTCCAGATGTGCTCCTGTCTTCAGGCAGACATCCTCTTCCTGCATCCCTGCCAGCTTGTACACACCGCTTCCCACGGTGCCTGCTCCCAATAATGCTGCATATATCTTACGGTTCTCGCCCATGATTTCTCCTCTCATTGTGCCGTAACACCTGACGATTTCTTCTGTTTCCAAATATCTTTCTGTATCTTTGCAATTTCCAAAAATAACTATGTCTCATTATAACAAAAAACATTTATAACGCAACAAAAACCGTCCTTATCAGACGGTTTTGTCAATTTTTTATATCGAAACAGCTATTCTTATTCCAGTGTGCTTACCCCAGTGCCTTCTCCAATTCCTCTATCACGATCTTCAATGCTTTGATTCTGGCATATTTTTTATCTACGGATTCCAGAATGTGCCAGGGAGCATATTCCGTGCTGGTCTTCTGGAGCATTTCGTTCACAGCGTCTTCGTACTGGTCCCATTTGTCGCGGTTACGCCAGTCTTCGTCCGTGATCTTCCACTGCTTCTCTGGGGTATTCTGCCGCTCTGTGAAGCGTTCCAGCTGGGTGTCCTTGTCGATCTGCACCCAGAACTTGATGATCACCGCGCCCCACTGGGACAATTCCTTCTCGAACTCGTTGATCTCGTTATAAGCCCGCTGCCAGTCGTTGGTACTGCAGAAGCCTTCCAGCCGTTCTACCATGACACGGCCGTACCAGGTACGGTCAAAAATGGCGATATGCCCGGTCTTAGGAAGTCTCGTCCAGAATCGCCAGAGATAATGTCTCGCTTTCTCGTGGGGTTCCGGGCTGGCGATGGGGTGTACCTCGTAGCCTCTGGGATCCAGTGCTCCCGCGATCCGCTTGATATTGCCGCCCTTGCCTGCGGCATCCCAGCCTTCGTAGGCGATGACTACCGGGATCTTTTTCCGGTACAGGCGGTAATGCAGGGCATTCAGCTTCTTCTGCAGATGACGCAGTTCTTTCTTGTATTCTTCCTCGGAGATTTCCTTGTCCAGTTCCACCTCGGACAGCTTCGGCATCTTCACCAGCGGGAATACATTCTGCAAAATGGGCACAGCAAGGCTCTCATTCTGCATGGCCACATGGATACCGCTGCATAATGTCTCCAGCACTTGCAATTCCGCCCACTTTTTGTCCCCGGAATCTATGATGTACCAGGGAGCTACGGAAGCGTTCGTATCTGTGAGGTATTTGTCAAAGACTTCCTCACATTTGTCATAATGCTTGTTCTGCCACCAGTCGTTCTCGCCCACACGCCATGCGGTGTCCTTGTTGCCTTCCAGCTCCTCCAGACGCTTTTTCTGTTCCTTTTTACCAATCTGGAAAAAGAGCTTCAGCACCAGATAACCGTTGTCCGTCAGCTGTCGTTCAAAACGCTTGATGCTCTCAATGCGCTCCGCATACTGCTTATCCGACAGTTCGTCCCGAAGTCTTCCCTTCGTCACCTCATCCATCCAGCCGGAATCCAGAAACTCGAACTTGCCGGCTTCCGGAATTTTCACAAAGTACCGATACAGGAAGGGCTTCCGCTTCTCCTCCTCAGTCGGTGCGGACATGGAAGCCACCTTGAAGAATCTGGGATCGATATTTTTAATAATTCCGCCGATGGTACTGCCCTTACCGGCCGCACCCCAGCCCTCGATCAGCACCAGCACCGGGAGCTTATGCTCCTTGATCTGCATCTGGAGTCTTAAAAGCTCCTCCTGCGCTGCATCCAGTCGTTTGTCCAGTTCTTCTTTGTCCGGCTTTGCCGCCGGGATCCACTGTTTCAGCATACTGTAACCACCCTTTCCAGAAATTCTCATTGTACAAAACTTACATAAGTCTAGTGTATACCATTTTTGAAAAATATAAAAGCAATTGGGAAATTTATTTACAGATATTATTTTTCCATCCGTTCTCTGATATTATTGTAGATTTCCCGGGTCTGCGCATCATCTGCACCGTTTAGAATAACGGTGCTCCCCTCTACTTCCATGACTACATAAGTATCACAGTCGTTATGAGTATAGCGGATGTAATCTGCGCGGATTTCATCGCGAAAATGTCCCATGGAATATTTCAGGTTGCCAAAACCGTTCGTCCGGATTGTATTCGTATCCCGGAACATATTCTCCTCGCAAGCAATGCTGTCGATAGCGTCATATTTCACTGTATAATCCTGCCAGCCCTCCGCCTGAACAGTAAATTCATTTTCTCCGTAACAGATCTCGATTTTTCCCGTATATAACGTCCATACCGTAAATAGCACACATGCGAGCATTATAAACACATAGACTGCAACTACTTTACGGTTGCAGTGTACTGCCAGCCCTTTTCCGGTGCGCAGCTTCTTTCTATAATAGAGATAAGAATACAGGATGCTGCCAAAAGCCGCTGCCGTGATAGCGACAATAAACAGAAATAATGCAGCCATGCTGTCACTGAACAGTCCACAGCTCATACTCAACAGTCCTGCTGCCACCCATATTTTTCCACTGAAGCGGTGCGTCGCATTCCAGTTCTCCTCATCCTGCAATGCCCATACGACGCGGATGCCGATGGTGCGGTTCGGTTTCACCTTGGGCAGATAATTGCCCACAATAACAAATAGCAATCCCATTCCGACATACAAAATTGCCATGAGCAGATTCTCTTTCCTTACACCCATATCAATCCATCTGGCGATACCGTTATAGAGCAATGTCATTCCCGGCACGATCCACGTAACCATTCTTATAACCTTATCACTCTGCTGCCTGTTTCTGTTGTCGTAAAAAGTTACTGCCATTGCTACCACATAAGTCACTGCAAAAGTGCCGTTTACCCACAGACTGTTCTCACAGGTATATCCCAATATCATTCCTATGCACATAACAAATGCCGAGCAGATCAGCCTGCCTTTATTTTTCTGTATCATTTCCTTCATTATCCGATGCTCCTTTCAAATCTGTGATCCATAACATGATTTCTTCCAGCACGGAAGCATTCAGTTCATAATAAATAAACTTTCCTTCCCGCTTGTCCCGGATCAGATCTGCCTCCTTCAACACCGACAGATGCCTTGATATGGAAGCCCCCGTCACCGGAAAATGTTCGCAGATCTCTCCTGCCGACAATCGACCGTTTTTCAGAAGATTTAGTATTTCACGCCTTATAGGATCCGCCAGCGCTTTCAATGTATCTTGTATGCCCAAAAATGAATCACATCCTTTCATCCAAGCGTTTAACATTTAGCCTAATTGTTAAATGTATTGTATCATGTGGATTATTTAATGTCAACAGCTTCACAGATCAAGGCAGATACTTATTCCTGCGTATGGATACATCTGTACATAAAAATCCCTCCGTCTTATAACGAAGGGATCACATTCTTCTCTATACTTCCGTACCATCTTCCGGCAGGCCCCTTAAGAACACCACAGCCACCGGCAATGACAAAACCGCAGATAAAATATCAGACACCGGCTGTGACCACTGGATGCCCCGAATTCCCCAGAACGCCGTCAGGATCAGCAGTGCCGGAATGTAGATGGTGCCACTTCGGAAGGAGGCTAAGATCGTCGCCCTGCCGCCCTTTCCGATGGACTGAAACAGCATGTTGCCGCAGATACATACCGGAATAAACGGAAGCGTCAGACATTGGATCTGCAACGCATAAAATGCAATCTCATAGGCATCCATATCCGTAAGGAATTCCAGCAACAGCTCTCTGCGGAACACATACACCACGCCTGCGAACACTGCCATGGTTACCAGGCTGGCGCACAGGGTGAACCAGAACGCTTTCCTTACACGGGAATACTTCTTTGCCCCATAATTGAAGGAGGATACCGGCTGGAAGCCCTGACCGATACCCAGGGCCACACTGAATACGAAATTGAAAATACGGGATACCACGCTCATGGCAGCAATGGCAATATCTCCGTAGACTGCCGCCTGCGCATTCAGCACCATGGTTGACACGCTGGCCAGTCCCTGCCGCATCATACTGGGGAAGCCTGCTGTAAGAATGTTCTTATGTACCGCAAATTTCCAGGTAAAATATTTCGGTGCCAGGCTGCTCTGGGTCTTTCCACGTAGGAAAAAGAATAACAGGATTCCAAAGGATACGTACTGGGAGATCATAGTGGAAAGTGCCGCTCCCCGGATACCAAGATTTAACCCCCACATAAGAATGGCATCTCCCGCCATATTTAAGATACCGCCGGAGACCAGTCCTACCATCGCCAGATTGGCATAGCCTTCATACCGGAGCACATTGTTCATCACACAGCTGGATGCCATTGCCGGTGCCGACACCAAAATATAGAAAGCATAGATTCTCGCATAGGGAAGGATGGTCTCCGTACTTCCAAGCAATCTGCACAATCCGTTCAGATCCACAATACCGATCACCGCGATCAACACTCCGGCTCCCACCGCCAAATAAAATCCCGTTGCGGAAAAAGCTTTCGCCCGCTCCTTTTCATGAGCTCCTAACAACCGGCTGATATTGCTTCCGGCGCCATGACCGAACATGAATCCGAACGCCTGAATAATTGCCATCAAGCCAAACACCACGCCTACCGCTCCGGTAGCGCTGGTGCCTAACTGGCTTACGAACCAGGTATCCACCATATTATACAGATTCGTGATCAACATGCTGATGGTAGTGGGCAGTCCCAGTTCCAGGACCAGCTGTGCTACCGGTTCTTCAGTAAGCCGTTTGTACTGTTTCTCCTCTTTTGTCAAAGTTGTATTGTTCATGTTCCCTGACTCCCATAAATATCATCGCACATTTTTCATGCGATTCTCTGTCTGCCTATTTTTACCAGTATATGTTTCTTTCTCTCAATCCAACTGCCATATCTCCATGCATGATTCGGTGTAGTACTGCGTTTTGACCTGAGTAGCAGTCTTACCCTCATGCATAGCCTGATATGCGCTTACTGTACGTCAAACCAGAGATTTACCGGGCGCACACAGTAAAAAATAGCGTCTGCCCTTCCGGACACGACGCTATTATAGATGATTCTCTTTGAAAATGTAAGCCCTTTCAGCTGCTTTTTTACTTAAATTTTATTTCAGCCTCACAGTTTCTCACTGAAATAGCTCTTATAGCCCTCACCGAAGATCTCCGTGGCACTGGTGACGATCATAAATGCCAGGGGATCCTCTTCCTTTACGATCTCTTCCGCCTTGGGAGAAATGTTTTTCTTCATGGCGCACATGATGACGCTCTTCTCCTTGCCGCTGTAGGCACCACTGCCCTGTACATAAGTCACACCAATGTCCAGCTCCTCCAACAATCTCCCTGCGATTTTTTCCGCATGGTCGCTGATAATATAGATCAGCTTCGCCTCATCACGGCCGTACAATACCACATCCAGCACCACTGATGTGATAATGACCACGATACCGGCATACAGTGCCTTATCAATATTCCGGAATACAAACGCCGATGCTATGACGATAACCACATCTGTCAGGAAAAACAATGCTCCTGTCTTGAGGTACGGGAACTTCAAGCGCAGCAGCTTGATAATAATATCTGTTCCTCCCGTAGTGGATCCTGCCTTGAACACCCAGCCCATAGATACTGCCATCAGGGCACTTCCGGCCAGAGACGCAAGCAGTGGATCTGTGGTCACTGCTCCTACCGGTGTCAATAAGTTTGTAAATAATGAAGTCATTGCCGTACAATAGATCGTAGACAAAATAAACCGCAACCCAAATTTCCAGATACCGATCAGCAGGATTGGAATGTTGATGAGTAACATCCAGGTACCGGTCTCAATCCCGAACAGACGGTTTAAAATAATGGCAATACCGGTGATACCGCCGGGGGCCAGGGAGTTCGGATCCAAAAACATACTGACGGATACCGCATAGACAAAAGAAGCCACCGTGATCATTACATAATCCCAGAACATCTGCAGTGGTGTCTTTTTATCCAGTCTCTGTATTTCCAGTTCTTTTTCAGTCTTTTTCGCCATATTTTCTCTCCATTCCGCATAAAAGCCGCATATCTATAATATGCGGCTTTTATCGGTGATACATTCACTTCTTTTCTAAGAAACTATGCAGCGACATCTGCATGACTCTGCACAATTATATATTTGTTCTGACCACCTTGGGCTTGTAGCCCTCTTTTTCCAGAGCAGCAATGATCTCTTTCTTATGCTCGGTACCGAAAGCTTCCAGTGTGATACGCAGTTCCACGGCAGCACTACGGTTGATGGATACGAACTGGTTGTGCTCCAGTTTGATGACATTACCGTTGACACCTGCGATAATACCGGATACTCTGCACAGCTCACCGGGCTTGTCAGGAAGCAATACGGATACAGTAAAGATACGGTCTCTTAAGATCAGACCCTGCTGTACTACAGAGGACATGGTGATGACATCCATATTACCGCCGCTTAAGATAGATACGATACGCTTATCCTTCACATTTAACTGCTTTAAGGCTGCTACGGTCAGCAGTCCGGAATTCTCCACAATCATCTTGTGGTTCTCAACCATATCCAGAAAGGCTACTACCAGATCCTCATCCTCTACTGTGATCACATCATCCAGATTCTTCTGCAGATAAGGGAAAATCTTGCTTCCGGGAGTCTTAACAGCGGTACCGTCGGCAATTGTGTTGACCTTTGGCAGGGTGGTTACCTTGCCGTTCTTTAAGGATACCTGCATGCAGTTGGCTCCGGCAGGTTCTACACCGATGACCTTGATCTTCGGGTTCAGCAGTTTTGCCAGTGTGGAGACACCGGTTGCCAGTCCGCCGCCACCGATGGGAACCAGAATATAATCTACCAGAGGCAGCTCCTTGAAGATTTCCATGGCAATGCTACCCTGACCGGTCGCTACTGTAAGGTCATCAAAAGGATGTACAAAGGTATATCCATGCTCTTCTGCCAGTTCATACGCTTTGGCACATGCCTCGTCATAGACATCTCCGTGCAGCACCACTTCCGCACCGTATCCTCTGGTACGGTTTACTTTAATGAGTGGTGTGGTGGTGGGCATCACAATCGTTGCTTTACAGCCGTAGCATTTTGCCGCATAAGCCACACCCTGTGCATGGTTGCCCGCAGATGCGGTGATCAGACCTTTGGCGCGTTCTTCATCTGTCAGGGTGCTCATTTTATAATAGGCACCTCTTAATTTGTATGCACCGGTAAACTGTAAGTTCTCCGGCTTCAGGTACACGCGGTTGCCTGTCTGGGCACTGAAATAATCACTGTATACCAGCTTGGTCTCTAACGTTACCTTTTTTACGATTTCACTTGCTTCTTCAAATTTCTCTAACGTCAACATTTCTTCCTGCATTTTTCTTCCCATGCCTTTCTGTCACACTTTCTTCGTCTGCTTGGTCTATTCCTCTTCTGTATCCGTCGTTTCCGCTTCTTCCGGCAGATGCAGTTCACCGATATCATCCATATTCACATCAAACAATGCGTTTACAAATTCATCGGAATTGAATTTCTGGAGATCCTCGATGGTCTCTCCCACACCGATGTATTTTACCGGAACCTTCAGTTCAGACTGGATTGCCACCGCAATACCGCCCTTCGCCGTTCCGTCCATCTTCGTCAGAATGATGCCCGTGAGGTCTGCCACCTCACCGAATTCTCTCGCCTGTACCAGCGCATTCTGTCCGGTGGTACCATCCAATACGATCAGGTTCTCTCTGTGGGCATTTGGGAACTCCTTGTCAATGATACGGTTCATTTTGCGAAGTTCTTCCATCAGGTTCTTCTTATTATGCAGTCTTCCGGCGGTATCGATCAGAAGCACATCCACGCCTCTTGCTTTCGCTGCATTCACAGCATCAAACACCACACTGGCGGGATCTGCGCCCTCTTTTCCGCCGATCATGGGCACATCCGCCCTGGATGCCCATTCTGCCAGCTGGTCACCTGCCGCGGCACGAAAAGTGTCCGCTGCGGCAATCAGGACTTTACGTCCCTCATCCTTTAACTTACCGGCCAGCTTACCGACAGATGTCGTCTTGCCCACACCGTTGACACCGATGACCATGATCACAGACTGCTCTTTTTCAAAATCATAAGCCGTCTCATCCACCTGCATCTGTTCCCTGATGCTATCGATCAGAAGCTGTTTGCATTCAGAGGGCTCTTTGATATGCTTTTCCTTTACCTGTTGCTTCAGTCTCTCTACGATAGCCGTGGTCGCATTTACACCAATATCTCCCATAATGAGGATTTCTTCCAGTTCTTCGTAAAAGTCATCATCAATCGCGGAGAAACCACTGAAAACGGAATCAATTCCACGGACGATATTGTCTCTGGTCTTGGTCAGACCCTCTTTTAACCGGGCAAAAAACCCCTTCTTCTCCTCGCTCATCCCATTTCCTCCAATCAGCATTCTATCCAGAAAAACGCTTGCTAATCATCCAGTTCTTTATCAATGAGGTTGACACTGACTAAGGTGGATACGCCCTTCTCCTGCATGGTGATTCCGTACAGTCTGTCCACCTGTTCCATCGTTCCTCGTCTGTGTGTAATGACGATGAACTGTGTATTCCTGGTCAGCTTATGTAAGTACTTCGCGAAACGGCCGACATTGGAATCGTCCAGTGCCGCCTCGATCTCGTCCAGTAGACAGAACGGTGAAGGCTTCAGATTCTGAATGGCAAACAGGAGGGAAATCGCGGATAATGCTTTTTCTCCACCGGAGAGCTGCATCATATTCTGCAATTTCTTTCCGGGTGGCTGTGCGATGATACGGATGCCCGCTTCCAGAATATCCTCATCCTCCATCAGTTCCAACGTTCCCTTACCGCCACCGAAGAGTTCTTTGAATACCTTGTCGAACTCTCTGCTGATCTCTGCGAATTTCTCCGTGAACTGTTTCCGCATGGCAGTATCCAGTTCCTCGATAATGCCTTCCAGAGTCTTCTCCGCCTCTACCAGATCATCATGCTGCGTCTTCATAAAGTTGTAACGCTCCATCAGATTTTTATAATCCTCAATAGCGTTGACATTGACATTGCCCAGTTTGCGGATCTCGTCTTTCAGTCCGCTGATCTCACGTTTCATGGCCGGCAGATCGTTCATCTCTTCATTGCGGAGTCCTGCGGCATCACTCAGTGTGATCTCGTACTCATCCCACATATAATTGATCTGCCCTTCGATACCGTCTTCCAGCTTTTTCTTCTGTTCACTCAGACGATAGACTTCCTTATCCAGTGCATTCATACGCTCTGACATTTCTTCTCTGCTACGGAAGAAATCCTTCTGCTTCGCAGACAGTTCTTCCTTTTTGGCAATGTCTTCGTCCAGTTTTTTCTTGGAAGCATCCTGGGTCTCATGAGAAGCCGCGATGGTTTTCTCGATCTCCAGAATATTATTTTTCTTACGTTCCACTTCCTGTGCATTTTCGGTCAAAGCCTGTAAGATCTCGGCAAGCTCTGACTGTGCACGTTCCAGTTCGCCGCCTATACGATCCACATTGGCCTGCTTGTAGTCCAGTGCCTGCCGCATCTTCTCGACCTTTACTTCCCATTCTCCGGCATGGGCGGAAGCTTCGCTTTCTTCCAGGCGGCAGTTTTCCAGTTCCTTCTGGAATACATAAATCTGTTCCTGGGTATTTTTCTCCAGTTCTTCGCTGGCAGCCAGTTCCTGTACTATGGTCTCTTTACCGGAACGGATCTCGAAGATCTTGGTCTCGATCTCCTGTTCTTCCAGTTTCAGGGACTGTGCACTCTCAGCCTCTTCTTCCATACGCTCTCTCGCCTGGGAGATATTCAGTCTTGCGGTATTCTGTTCGATAGACTTCCGCTGCATCTCGGTCTTTAATGTTTCCAGATCCATACGCAGCTTGTTGCGCTTATTCTTGGTATCTTCGATTTTCTGTGTATATTCTTTGATATCCTCAGAAAGCTTCTTTACCCTTTTCTCCAGTTCTTCCATCTCACGACGTCTGCCCAGAAGATTACTGTTATTCTTAAACGCACCGCCGCTGATGGCACCGCCGGGAACCAGAAGTTCTCCCTCCAATGTAACCATACGGATGCCGTAATCGAATTTCTTTGCAATCTTCACGGCGTTGTCCACATTGTCAACGATCACGATACGTCCCAGCATCGCTTTCGCCACATTGCGGTATTCTTTCGCCGTGCCTACCAGCTCATCCGCCATGCCGATGACGCCTTTTTCTTTCAAGGCTTCCGGATTCTTAAATTCCTGCGGCTTGGTAATACTGGTCAACGGTAAAAAGGTAGCTCGACCGAGACGATTCTGCTTTAAGAAGCCGATCATGTGCTTCGCAGTCTCTTCATTATCGGTTACGATATTCTGAATATTACCGCCCAGAGCAGTCTCGATTGCAGTTTCGTATTTTGCTTCTACCTGAATGATGTCCGCTACGACACCGATGATGCCTTTTTCCTTTTCCTTCTGCTCCATGACCTTCTTGACGCTGCCGCCGTAGCCGTCATAGCGCTCGGTAATATTGGTCAGCGCTTCTAACTTGGACTGTTCCTGATGGAAACGGTTCTGGGTATCACGAAGCTTCGCATCCAGTCCGGTGAGGTTCTCCCGGATCTTCCCCAGCTCCAGTTCGGAAGCAGCTTCTTTCTCCGTCATCTGTCTGAGTTCTTCTGTCACGTTGGCAAAAGTCTCTTCCAGTTTTTTTACCGTCTCTTCTCTGGCTGCCTCGTCGGATTTGGCACGCAACAGTCTGGAATTCAGCTCTGCCTTACGGATATTGATCTGCTCCATCATGGTATCGTAACGTCCCATCTTGGACTTGATGGTTGCTCTCTGGTTCAATTCTCCGATGATGGTATTCTTACCGGCTTCAATGTTATTATTTAATTCCGCGATCTTGTTCTGAATTGCTTCCAGATCCGCCTTTGCTTTTGCTGCTGCCTCGGCGATCTCCTGTACCTGTGTGTCGGTATCTTTTTTATCGGTTAAAATATCCTGCTTTTCTTTTTCCTTGCCGGCAATCTCTTCTTCCAGTGCCGCTTTACGATGATTCAGGTGTGCCTCACTGCCGTGAGCGGAGTTGATCTGTTCCTTCAGGACATTGATCTCGCCTTCCAGCTTACCTCGCATAAGTCCGGTGTCTGTCAGCTGTTCTCTGGCTGTTTCGATTGCGGCATCCAGACTCTCGATTTCCTGCTGGATCTGTTCATATTCTTCCTTAATGCCTTCGTATTTTTCATTGGTTTCGTTCAGTTCCGTACTGGCAATCCCATACTTTTCTTCCAAAGAAGCCAGCTGCTCTCTAAGTCTTTTATTCTCCAATAAGAAAACATTGATATCTAAGGTCTTCAGTTCTTCTTTTTTCTTGAGGTATACTTTTGCCACCTCTGACTGCTTCTCTAAAGGTCCTACCTGTTTCTCCAGTTCGGATAAAATATCGTTGACACGCACCAGGTTCTGTTTTTCATTTTCAAGCTTCGTCTGGGCTGCCGCCTTTCTGCGCTTAAATTTCACAATTCCGGCAGCTTCGTCGAACAGTTCACGTCTCTCTTCCGGCTTACCGCTTAAGATCTTATCGATCTGACCCTGTCCGATGATGGAATAGCCTTCCTTACCGATACCGGTATCGTAAAACAGTTCGTTGACATCCTTTAATCTGCAGGAGGTGCCGTTGATCAGATATTCACTTTCTCCGGAACGGTAGATACGTCTTGCAACCGTAACTTCATCATAGTCGATTGCCAGTTGATGATCGCTGTTGTCAAGTGTGATTGCCACATAAGCATAGCTTAAGGGCTTTCTGGTCTCTGTTCCCGAGAAAATAACATCCTGCATGCTGGCACCGCGCAGCTGCTTGATACGCTGTTCACCCAGTACCCATCGCACCGCATCAGCTACGTTACTTTTACCGCTGCCGTTCGGTCCCACGATACCTGTGATGCCATTGTGAAACTGGAATACGATCTTATTCGCAAATGATTTGAACCCGTGTATCTCAATACTTTTTAAATACATATCCTCTATCCCTCAATCGCAGAAGTGCCTCATAGGCCGCCTGCTGTTCTGCCGCTTTTTTGGTTCTTCCCTGCCCACGGCCAAGGCATTCTCCCTCCATGTCGATCTCTACCACGAAGGTCTTGTCGTGTTCCGGTCCGCTCTCTTCCAGCAGACGGTACTCGAACTCTTTTTTCAGCTTTCCCTGGATCAGTTCCTGAAGATTACTCTTGCTGTCATAGAAGAGACGCTTGTCCTCTAAATCTGACAGAATAAAACGGTCGATAAACGCCTTAGCCGACTGCATACCGCCGTCTAAATAAATCGCACCGATCATGGCTTCCATTCCGTCAGAGGTAATGCTGTCTCTGCGCCTGCCGCCGGTACTCTCTTCACCCTTTCCCAGGAGCATAAACTGCCCCAGTTCCAAGTCTCTTGCACAGAACGCCAGAGACGGCTCACATACCATAGAGGCACGCATCTTCGTCAGTTCCCCTTCCGGTACCTCCGGGTGCTCTCTGAAGAGGAAATCACTGGATACCAGCTCCAGCACCGCATCTCCGAGGAACTCGATACGCTCATAGTTCTGTGTCTTATTTATTTTCTGTTCATTGGTATAGGAGCTGTGGGTCAGTGCCTGCTTCAACAATGCTTTATTATGAAAGCAGTAGCCGATGCGCTGCTCCAGCACATCCATTGTATAACCTTCCAACATGTCTGCATCCTCTTACATAAACCAAAAACAGGAACAGTGCCTTGTGAGCAAGCTCTCGGTCACAGTTCCTGTTTTATCTTTACATGGCTCGTAGCTTTACTAGTTGACTGCGTTTTTGATCATCTCTACCGCGTCTTCCACAGTAGTAACCTGTTCAGCGGTCTCAGCGGGGATCTCAATATCGAACTCTTCTTCGATCCCCATAATGATCTGGTAAACGTCCAGGGAATCAGCCCCCAGGTCATCCTGGAAGGTGGTCTCTAAAGTGATTTCATCAGGATCTACGTTTAATACCTCAGCAATAATTTTCTTTAATTTTTCGAATTCCATAACAGTTCCTTCTTTCCAATTTAATTATTTTCCGCAGTCTTATCTTCCGGACTGATCTGCTCTTTGATTTTCTCGTTAATTTTCTCTTCTTTGAATGCAATGCATTGCAAAATAGAATTCTTCACTTCCACAGCTTTGCTGCTTCCGTGTGTCTTCACTACCAGACCTTTCAGTCCGAGTAACGGAGCACCGCCGTACTGAGAAGTATCGAAGCTCTTCAAAGTCTTCTTCAATGCAGGCTTCACCAACAATGCACCGATCTTGCTGCGCAGTGTCGACATCATGCCCTGCTTTACCTGATGCAACAACGCAGAGCTGACGCCCTCATACATCTTAAGAATCACATTACCGACAAATGCTTCGCAGACAATGACATCTGCTGCGCCTGCCGGAATATCTCTCGCTTCCACACTGCCGATGAAATTGATCTCCGGGCAGTTCTTCAGAAGCGGAAATGTCTCCTTTACCAAAGCATTTCCCTTTTCCTCTTCGGCACCGATATTGACGATACCGACCTTGGGATTCTTGACTCCCATAACGCTTTCCATATACACGCTGCCCATCTTGGCAAATTGTACCAGCATGGAAGGTCTGGCGTCTACGTTGGCTCCGCAGTCCAGTAACAGGCTTACGCCCTTTTCCGTAGGGATCAGGGGAGCCAAAGGGGGTCTCTCCACGCCGCGGATACGACCTACGATCACCTGTCCGCCTACCAGTACCGCTCCGGTGCTGCCGGCAGATACAAAGGCATCACATTCTCCGTTCTTGACCATATACATGGCTTTGACAATGGAAGAATCCTTCTTCCGACGGATTGCCATGACCGGAGGTTCTGCCGTCTCAATGACTTCTTCAGCATGTACGACTTCCAGCTGCTCTGCATCATAGGTATATGCCTTTAATTCTTCCCGGATCACCGGCTCCTTGCCTACCAGGAATACTTTGACACGCTTATCGGCGTTTACAGCTTCTACCGCGCCTTTTACGATCTCAGCAGGTGCGTTGTCTCCGCCCATCGCATCCACAGCAACATTTACATATTCAGCCATATCGTATTTTCCTCTGTTAGTTTCTGTTATCCGCGCATCATCAAACCGCTCCGTTTATAATCAAACAGTTTGATGATGACAGATTCATTCTTACTATACTAAAGGCGTATATAAAAAGCAAGAGCTTTTTTCGCAAAAAGTAAGAGGAGACTCCAGGTGGAATCTCCTCTTTTCTTTTCGCTTTCTTTTGCTTCATTGATTTATCAATTAATCAACGCTTACGACCTGCTTCTTATTGTAAGAACCGCAAGCCTTGCAAACTCTGTGAGGCATCATCAGTGCACCACATTTGCTGCACTTTACCAATGTAGGAGCGCTCATTTTCCAGTTTGCTCTTCTCTTATCTCTTCTACCTTTGGAAGATTTATTCTTAGGACAAATAGACATCGTTACACCTCCTTATTCGCGTTGAAGATATCTTGGATTGCTGCCATACGAGGATCCGGTACGAAAGTATCGCAACCACATTCCTTCAGATTCCTGTTCTGACCACATACAGGGCAGATACCCTTGCAGTCTTCCTTACACAGGATCTTTGCCGGCCAATTCACCAGAATTTCATCGTACACAAAAGCCTCTACATCCAGCTGCCATCCATCCATAAAGCTCTGCTCGGTATCTTCTTCCTCACTTACTTCCGCTTCCGGAGAATAAACGATTCTGTCAAACTTAAGCTTCATTGCTGTAGGTACTTCAGTAAGGCACCTGTCACATTTCGTGTCAAAGGTAAGCTCTGCAGTGCCGGTTACTTTTGCCTTGTTCACACCGATGTTGGTAAAAGTAAGGGTGATGGGTGTCTTCTCCGTAATAGGGAAGTCTCCCTGGCGGCTCTTAAAGCTTGTCATCTCAAGCGGAATGGCAACAGTCTCTACCTTGCCTTCGGATGTTAATACATCAGATAAACTTACTAACATAGCGACTCCTATGCAATATGTTGCGTAGAAAACACAAGTCTCCTACGATGTGTTGATTCACACACTGATTTATTATACATAGTCAATACTCTTTTGTCAACAAAATTTTGTAGGATTTTCATACAATTTTTGTATCCTATGTCCGCCTGCTTTTCCACTCCATAACTGCGGATCGTCCATCCCATCTCCTTGCTGGCGCAGCCTGTCAGAAAGATCAAATTTACATATACTCATCCAGCATGATAACATCCGGCTTCTCCATGATGGCCTGTGCAATCACCAGTCTCTGCTTCATTCCCATTGAGTATTTACCAAATACCCTTTTGTCAGCCGGGGCAAGTCCAATCCGTTGTATTGCTTCTTCTACTTCCCGCTTACCAATCACTCCCTTTAACTGCGCAAGATATAATAAGTTTTCCGTTCCTGTCTTATTATGTAAATACACCTGTTCATTAGAAATAGTTATAAAATTCATTACTATCTATGAATTTCACTTTTGGGTTTTTAATCTTTTACCATATACTATTGAGCAGTGACCTTTAATTTTGCTTTTTCAATCGCTTTATTCTCATACATATGCTTATCTGCCTTATCAAATAAGGTTTTCATAGTACATTCTGAATAATCTTCTGAGAAAGCATATCCATATGCATAACTGACTTCTACCTTATGAACATTCTCATTGAAACGCTTTACTTCACTATACACATCTTCCATAATAGACAAAATCTCTTTCTTTGTTGTTTGCGTGATAATAGCTATAAATTCATCTCCACCATATCTTCCCACAAAATCCTTCGATGGTATGGAATTTCTTAACAGTCTTGCAAAATTAGTTATAAGCTGATCTCCTACCGCATGTCCATAAGTATCATTTGCCAGCTTCAGATTATTCAAGTCAAACATTACAAATCCCATAGGTTCCGTTATATACTCACAGCTACGAAGCATTTCCTCACATTTGCTCTTATTAGGAAGTCCCGTCTGCAGGTCAACATAAGCTTTTTTCTCCAGAACTTTATTTTTGTTTTTAATTCTAATATCCGCTATTGTTTGCTGGATAATTATCAGGACAAGCATAATAATATCTAAAATTGATAGTATCTCAACCACTCTGATAGTTCCAGCAACTCTTTCAGAATATATTTCAGCTGATGTGACTGTTTCATCTGCCATATTAAAATATGTTTCACTTATAGCAATAACATCTGTTGCTTCATATCCATTTTCCCTTACTGATAAAATTTCTTCTTTTAACTTATTCCAATACGATATCTGTTCATCCAGCTTGTTCTGATATGTTCTATCTGGGAGGCTCACAAGACTGTATTCTCCATTCCCATATTTAAGTCCATTCAGAATATCATCAAGATACGCAATCATTGCATCATCTGAAGTTCCGGTAATTTCCAGCTTTACTTCCCGTTGTGTTGCTCCTCTGACTAATCCAGCATAATTGATAACTTTTGCAGTTCCCTGTATTTTTCGTATTTCCAACATCATAATAATAACCAAAACTGCCAGAAACAGTACAAGTACTGTCTTTAATATATTACCTATCTTTTCTTTCATATCTCTATCACCTTCAAATAATTCCCATTATTATTTTCTATTTTTCAGATTTTCTTTCAAATATGTACTCATGATCTGATGATATGTCATCTCTGAACACATAGCCAAGTCTGTTAAAGTTACTGATGCTCTCTGGTTTTTCTATATGGTTTTCTGCCATATATCTTACCATTTCGCCTCGTGCCATCTTTGCATATGTGCCTTTTGTGATAAGCTTGTCTTCTGACTTCTCACAGAATGTAATCGTTATATACCTGTCTTTATGCGACAGATATTTTTCAATACATTTAGAGTATTCCTTTGAAGCCAGATTAACAATGATTCTGCTGTCATCTATCAATTCCCTGTATAGATTATCCCCCCAGAAATCATACAGATTCTTTGAGCCTCCTATGGCAGCCTTTGCCTGCATCTCAAGGCGGTATGGAGTAATGCCATCCAGAGGCTTTAATACTCCATAGAATGCTGACAATATTCTCAAATGTTCCTGAACATAGTTAAAATGTTCCTCTTCAAAAACTATCGGTGCCATATACTGATATGCAATTCCTTCGTATGCTAAAATTGCTGGTGTAAGATTATTTTCCATTTTTATGGAATTAATTCTTTCTATATTCTGTTCAGCAATCTTGTCATTGCACTTCCACATTTCCTTGAGTTCTTTTTCTGACCTGCCCTGTAGCCATCTAAGAATCTCATCTGTTTTTTCTTTGAATACCGGTTCACTTAAGCTTTCTATACTGTCCGTATCCACTTTAATCTTTTTTGCGGGTGATAATATAATCTTCATCAGCTTAATTCCTGTAACATTTTTTCTGGATCGTCAGCAGCTTTTACCTTATCATTGGCTTTTATGATAACACCTTCTTCATCAATAAGGTATGTTGTTCTGACCACACCCATTGATATCTTTCCATAATTCTTCTTTTCCTTCCATACATCATAGGCTTCGATAACCTTTCGTTCAGTATCCGATAAGAGTGTAAATGTGAGTCTATATTTTTCTTCAAACTTCTTATGTGAGGCAACCGAATCCTTACTGATACCAAGTACCACCGCACCTTTTTCAGTAATCTGTGGATATCTTTCTGAAAATCCACACGCCTGCTTTGTGCAGCCCGGTGTATTATCTTTTGGGTAAAAATATAGTATCACTTTTTTTCCAAGATACTCACTCAATTTATGTAATTCTCCATTTTGGTCTGGTAATTCAAAATCTGGTGCTTTTGTTCCTATCTCTAACATTATATTATCCTCCAATCTTACAGGTCATTCATTTTATTATTCTGACATTCTGGGCAAATTCCTTTAAAAAATATGTCATGGCTTATATATTTCATACCATGTGCATCTTTTATTTTCTTTTCAATTTCTGATATAACATCCATGTCAACATCAAATATTTCTCCGCATTTTACACATTCAACATGATAATGATTCTCACGTGTAAAATCAAAGCGATCAGAGCCATCCGGAACTTCTACTTTTCTGACTTTTCCTTCCTCTACAAGTATGCCAAGATTTCTATATACGGTTCCTCTTCCAATTGATGGATATTTATCCCTTATAAATGTGTATATCTGATCAGCTGTTACATGACGATGCATCTCATTTACTGCACTTAGTACCATATCTCTTTGAATCGTATTTCTAATTGTTCTCAGTCCTCCTTAATAAGATTTAATCTTAATTGAGATTTTATCTTGCGGTTCTTACTTTGTCAACAGTAACCGAACTCTAATTGTTAGATTCTAATGTCAAACTTTCAGAGTTCGGTACATTTTTTCTTATCCTAACTTCTATCTGGCTTTATCTGTCCTTACCATCGGTACTTCTTTCGGTGCTTCCACCTTCATATTCGCACTACCTCTTTCCCTCATACTCAAGTACATCCCCAAAGAGTGCCGGAGTAGTTGTTATTTCCTTAACACCTGTGACAAATTCATGGCACGGATCTCGTCCACACTGTATTCGTCATTGCGGATCACCCGGATATCCGGATTCACACTGCCTACCAGCTGATATACGTTATAGGAAAAGCTGTCATAATTGTCGATCAGTAATATCATGCTTCCATTCCCTCCTGTGCTTTCTGAAGTGCCTGTCGTACGGCTGCTGCCTTCTGGATACATTCCCTGTATTCCTTCTCCGGGACACTGTCCGCCACAATGCCGGCTCCGCATCTGACAAATACTTTGCCGTTCTTGGAAAAAGCAAGTCTTATGGCAATACAGGTATCCAGATTCCCGGTAAAGGAAATATAGCCTATCGCTCCGCCGTAGATGCCGCGTTTATTGTCTTCCAGTTCATTGATGATCTCGCCGTCACTGCCGGAAAAGTAAAACATATACGGGGAGGGATTCGTTGTCCGAAGCACCCGGTAAGCATCTAAGAGGCTTCCTTCCATCTCCGCTTCCAGACGGTTGGATAATACCACCTGGAAGATGTCTCCCTCACGGATATAATGTTTGGCTTTCTCCACCATTTCACAGTATGCTTTTTCATCAAACAAAGGCTGAAACTCTGTTTTTAATTTACGTGGCGTGTGTTGTACTTTTTCACCGTTTTGCAACAGTTCCTTCATGTTATTCAACTCTCGCTCTGCCCGGTGGTAGTTCGTCTCCAGATCATCTGTCTGACATCCCCTAAGTCCGTCCGGCTCGTTAACTCCGATTTTATCGTTGTTGTGCCGTTATAGCAGGTGATCTCCAACAGCGGATCATACCCCAGGAAGGAATACCTTCCCCATCGTTTGTCCGCCTCCGCATTTTCCAGCAGATAGACATGACCACTAATCTTCTTAAACGTCCGCAGCACTTCGATGGGTGTCGTCATATCCGCATACAGCTCACAGCTTAACGGGATCACTCCGTAATGCTCCTGTGCCGCAATGTTTTTGCATTCTTCCAATGTGGGTGTGAACAGGCTTGCTTGTTATTTGCTCATTGAGGCTGCTTCGTCAAATAACTATTGGCTCTGAAAAGTCACAAAAAAACCGCCCTCGACAGAATCCTACTTCTGTCAAGGACGGGTCATATACACTTCCCGCGGTGCCACCTTGCTTCGCATAGACTTTTCGTACTATGCGCTCTTACAGAATACCAACATATCCCCGGCAGCTGACGTATGCCCTCACGTCGCAGAATACTCGAGATTGCTTATTTCCCTCTTTGACTGCGCCCTCCGTGGTCCATTTAACAACCTGCGTTCCAACCTTTCTCAGCATCCGGTCTCTCTGTAAGTGCACGAACTGTTTTTATCTCCACATCAATGGTTTGTTTACCGCTGTATTTAATTTTCCTTATATTACTGTTTTAACGCGGTAACGTCAAGCAGTAATTTTAATTTTTTACATATCATCGAGAATAATGTGTCTGGGTTGCCCTGTAATCATGATTGGAGTCAGTTCTGCCTGAATCAGAGGCTCAATGTAATTCTTCATCTCCACAGTCACATAATCTCCCTCTTCGTTGATCCAGGAACGGGGCACCTTTTTCTCCAGATTGGCTACTTTGTGTACATCGTAGAGATCCGTGGTGCAGATATAGGGATCCTGGGATACTCTCTTTAAGATTACCATCTGACCGGTCTTGCCTTCGAAAGCAGCCTTTACCGCGGTACCTCCTACCTGATATGCCTCTGTGATATCCACACGGGAGGTCAGATGTCCGGCGCAGCGCTGTAATGTCGACAATTCAATTGCTCTGGACTTGCAACCTAATTTCTCGATAATCAGGTCGGATAAATATTTACCGGTTCCGGACAACTGTACATGTCCGAAAGAGTCCGTCTTGTCAGAGTGGGATGCAAGCTCACAGACATATCTGCCGTCCGCCGTCTTGATGCCTTCCGATACCGCAATTACGATAGACTGCTTCTCATTGACCAGTTTTTTCACTTTTGCCAGGAATTTATCCACATCAAAAGGAACTTCCGGCAAATAGATCATATCCGGGCCTTCGCAGTCCTCACTCTTTGCAAGTACTGCCGCACCGGTCAGCCATCCGGCATTTCTGCCCATGATTTCAATGACCGTCACGCTCTGCATCTCATAGATCAGTCCGTCACGTACCAGTTCCTTGGTTACTGTGGCAATATATTTTGCGGCACTGCCGTAACCAGGCGTATGATCCGTACCTTCCAGATCGTTATCAATCGTCTTCGGAACACCGATGAAACGGATCGGGCTCTGAATCGTCTCCGCATAATCGGACAGCTTCTTTATCGTATCCATGGAATCATTGCCGCCGATATAGAAAAATGCCATGATCTCCAGTTCTTCCAGAATTGCAAAAATCTTTTCATAAATCGCTTTATCTTCTGCCATTTCCGGAAGTTTGTAACGACAGGATCCAAGGAAAGATGCCGGAGTTCTCTTTAACAGCTCCACATCCATATCATTGCGGATCTTTTCCCCTAAGTCCACAATCTTTTTCTCCAACAGACCCTGAATACCGTAACGCATACCGTAGATGGTATCTGCGCCCATATCCTTTGCTGTCTTATAGACACCCGCAAGGCTGGCATTGATTACCGCTGTGGGGCCTCCGGACTGTCCGACGATCACATTTTTTTTCATAATACTCCTCATTTCTGCGCACGCTTTTTTGCACACTTTTCTCCATTTCACAGGCATTTGGTAAAGAATCGCGAACCGGGGGTATTCCCATAACTCTGGGTTCATAGCAATTTATGATACCTGCGACACAACAAAACACCCACCAACAGAAACCTCTGTCGATGGGTGTTCCTCATTCTTAAGGTTCTGCCGAACCTATTTTACCAAACTTACTGTCTCTCTGGCAATAGCAAGTTCCTCATTCGTAGGAATTACCATAACAGTTGTCTTGCTGTCAGGAGTGGAAATAGCGATTTCCTCGCCGCGCTTGTGGTTCGCATCCTCATCGATGGATACTCCCAAGAAGCCAAGATGCTCGCATACCAGGGAACGAACCAGAGGTGCATTCTCACCGATACCTGCGGTAAAGCAGATTACATCTACACCATTCATGGCTGCCACATAGGAACCGATGTATTTTGCTACACGGTAGCAATAAGTCTTCATCGTGCGGATGCAGTGCTCATCACCCTTAAGATAACCATCTTCCAGATCACGGAAATCAGAAGACAGATTGTTGGACAGGCCGTATACACCGGACTTCTTGTTCAGTACGGTCATGATCTCATCGATATTCTTGCCCTCTTTATGAGCGATGAACTCCATGATTGCTGGATCGATATCACCGGAACGGGTTCCCATGATCAGTCCTTCCAACGGGGTCAGACCCATGGAAGTATCTACACACTTGCCATTCTTTACTGCGGATACGCTCGCACCGTTGCCTAAGTGGCATACGATAATCTTCAGATCTTCGTACTTTTTACCCAGAACTTCAGCAGCCTTCTTGGATACGTAAGAATGGCTGGTTCCGTGGAAACCGTAACGTCTGATCTTGTATTTCTCATAATACTCATAAGGAAGACCGTACATATAAGCTTCCTCAGGCATGGTCTGATGGAAAGCGGTATCGAATACAGCTACCATAGGGGTGGTGGGCATCAGCTTTTTGCAGGCATTGATACCGATCAGGTTGGCAGGGTTATGTAAAGGTGCCAGGTCGTTGCACTCTTCGATTGCTTTCATTACTTCGTCGGTAATGATGGTGGAAGCAGCGAACTTCTCGCCGCCGTGTACGATACGATGTCCTACCGCACCGATCTCATCCAGACTCTTTACCACACCGGTCTTCTCATTGGTCAGTGCTTCCAGTACCAGACGGATTGCTTCGGTATGATCCGGCATGGGAGTAACGGTCTGCTCTTTCTCTCCGCCGGCCGGGGTATAGGTGATCTGGCTTCCTTCGATACCGATTCTCTCGCAAAGACCTTTCGCGATACATTTCTCGGTCTCGGAATCGATCAGCTGGAACTTCAGGGATGAACTTCCGCAGTTGATAACTAAAATATTCATGATAAATTCCTTTCTTTTTTTAATCTGTCAGACTAATGTTCTATGATCTCATGCCACCCGGTAAGGGCAATACATGAATACGGTGCGGAACA
>CAKRRS010000039.1 GCA_934394665.1 uncultured Acetatifactor sp.
ATCACATAATCGTAGCTATAGGTGTGGACATACAATTTGTCATCCTTCTCTGCCATGAGGTCCGGCATCTTTTTCAGAGGCAGGCGGTCGATCACTTCTCCGGTGTTTTTATCCAGCTGATAGAGATAATCGTCCTCTGCGGTAAAGCCATAGCCGCAGAAGATCACGTCCCCTTTCACGAGAAAATTCATGCTGTTATAAGTCTGGTCGGCACTTCGCCACAGCAGTTTCTCATTTTCCAGATCATAGGCAAACATAAAGCAGCTGTCCGGCTGCGCATAACCGTTCATTACTGAAGCCCCGTAAAAAATTCCGTTCTCAAGGCAGGCATTATTACCGTTGACGTACCATTTGTCTGTCGGATATTCCAGTACATACAGGCAGTTCTCACCATCGAAAATGCTGAGTTTTCCATCCTCCCACTGATAGGTATAATTTTCATCATAGAAGCAGTCCCAGTTTTCTCCGATCATGGGAAGGGAAATGTCTTCCGATGCATTGTACCATTCGTCTGCAAAAGTAATATTGTTATACGTCTCGGAAAGGATTTCCAGGGAATAGGGCTGCGCCGCAGTTCCTTCCGGGTGAAATTCCGATACTCCGGTGAAATCAATCGCAATTTCTTTCGGTGCAATGGGTGTTTCCCGGGATTCGGACTCGGCGAGAGCCCCGGAGGTCTCTGGTGCATCTATTTCAGTGTCTATGTTGATAGTATTTTCGGTCTGGCTCTCTGCTTCGCTGTTCTGTGTTGCATTGGTCTCCCGGATGCCGCATCCCGTCAACAGGCAGGCAGTCAGCGCCAATGCTATTAATTTATATTGTTTTTTCATAATGTCCTCTTTCTATTTTGCTTTATTTTTCCAACAGGAAATCTACAATGTTTTTCTGCCGGATGCCTCCCCGGTTGATGTGTAATAGCGTATCCATGGACAGTACTACTTTTTCATAATTATCTGTAATTGCCTCTAAAGGTGCAAATTCCCTATCTGTATTTTCCGGCGTCAAAATATAACACACCTGAACATACAGTCTTTCGTCCAGTCTGTCTGCCACAAAGTCTACTTCTGCAACACCTTGTTTTCCTATCTTTACCGTATAACCTCTGCGGAGCAGTTCCAGATACACAATGTTTTCCAGCACTTCCGCAATATCATTATCCCGATATCCCATAACCGCATGTCGGATTCCCAGATCCGAAAGATAATACTTTTCCTGCGTTTCCAGTATTTTCTTCCCTTTAATGTCAAATCTTACGACCTTATGAATCAAAAATGCACTTTCTAATGCCCTCAGATAATTATAAACTGTTTCGATGCTTAGTTTTCTCCCTTGACTCTTTAAAAAATCAGTGATGGTTTTTGCCGAGAATGTATTTCCGATATTATCCATGAGATATCTGATGATACTTTCCAGCAAGGCAGTATCTCTGATATTATTCCTTGCAATCACATCTTTTAACAGTACGGAATTATAAATATCCTGAAGATATTGTGTAATTCTGCTCTCCTCCCAAGCCATCTGATGGATGCCTGGCAGCCCTCCGAATCTGACAAAGTTGGAAAAATGATCCTGTACGGTTAGATTTGACTCTCCTTCATTGGTTTCTGCAAACGTAAGGTATTCCTTAAGATCCAGAGGATATACCCGAATTTCCACATATCTGCCTGCCAGCAATGTGGCCAGTTCCCCTGACAACAATCTTGCATTTGATCCTGTCACATAAATATCACAGTCAATATCTACGCGCAGAGAATTAATTGCCTGCTGCCAGCCGTCTACTTCCTGTATCTCATCCAGGAGAATATACAATCTTTCGGAAATTTTCTCCCCCATTTCCATCAAATACCGGTATAAGGTTTTATATTCTTTCAAATGATCATATTTTAAAGATTCAAAATTTATATAAACAATTTGATTCGGATTTTTACCCATACCAAGCAGCTCTTGCCTTGTCAATTCCAGCAGGGCACTTTTCCCGCTTCGCCGCATTCCGGTGATTACCTTTATGACCGGTTTATCAATAAAATCTTTGATGTTGTTCATATACTTTTCCCGAATGATCATTGCTTTCACCTCCAGTTCTTTTATTATAGTATTTTTATTCAAAAATAGCAATAGTTTCCAGTATATTAGAAACTATTGCTATTTTATTTATTTCTTATATAGTATGATCCTTTTATTATATATTAATCGCTCTTTCTGTCATAAGTTTTTCCGGAAACTGCCCTTCTCATCCCCCATTCGGCATCAGATCATTGAAAGTATCCCATGCCTCTTCCGCCGTATAATCCGCCAGCTTAAGCCACCCGGTGACACCGTTCTCGGTCTCCACACAGAGCCACTGCCTGCCGGCATCCAGATACCGGAAATAGACTCCGTGATCTGCGCTGATTGTAAAATGTTCACTGCCTGCGTCCGGAGTCCGATAGACTTCCAGATCTTTCCTGATCCCGTGCAGGGTCGACTGCTCCGGCAGATCATAGCGGTCTGCCGGAAGTTCCGCCAGTTTTCCGTCACTTCCAATGCGGTATACGATCCGCAAATTTTCTCTTTGCAGAATATAATCATAGCTCTGAGTGGTAATAATCTGGCCGTTTTCCACCCAGATCTCCCGGATATCCTGTGCGAAGCTTCCTGCTTCCTGTAATTCCCCGTTCTCATAGCAGAACAGGAAACTCTCGCACTGTCCGAACTCGTCCCTTCGCATCAGTGCCAGCAATATCTGTCTACCATCAGGAGTGAAGGCGTAAATGCTGTTTCCCAGATTCTGTGCCGTCCGCATCTCGCCTTGCATGGTATTCACCGCAAATATATATTGATCCAGCGGCGAATGATCCACTTCGTTTACTACCTGTGCCATTCTCGAACGCAGCAGAAGTTTCTCTGCGGTTCCGTCTCCGTCCAGATCCAACAGGGCATAAGTCTCCTGTACCGCCCGTTCGGACAGATCAAAGACAACTCCCACATTCGTCAGAATGTCCTGTCTCTGTGCTGCTGCATAAGCATCCGCTTCCTCTGTCGTCAGATCTGCCGCCACCTTCCCGTTCCAGACCGGCTGGCTGGACAGAAGCGGAAGTTTCATCTGGGCGGTTCCGCTGCTCTGACTCAGTATCCAATAACCGTCTTCTGCAGTAAGCATGTCTGCGGAGAAATCCTGCGCCTTTGACGGCAGCTTCCAGTCCGTGACCCCGTTTTCTCCGGTCTGTCCCGAAGTATCATATTCCCGGATCGTGTCGATCCAGATGTCCAGATCTCCCTCCTGATAATCAGAAGCTGCAAAATAGTACAATCGGACACTATCCTGTTGCTTCAGATAAGCCATCTCCTGACTGTAACTGTCAGACGTATAATATTTTCCCATGTCCTGATAAACCGTGGATTGTCCCTGTGCTGCACATCCCGAGGCTATATATCCCGGAACCATACAGTTCAGTCCGGCATCCTCCCCGGTCGCCGCATAAATGCCGTAGCTGGAGACCTGATAAGTAGCAGCAACATCCGCAAAAGAGCCGGGATTTACCTTTACATACACCCATTTTTTCGACAGTTCTGCCACGGTAGCCCAATCTTCATCCCTGGGTCCGTATTCCGCATAGACCACTCTGGCCTGATTTTCTCCGTCCAACGGACCATTAGAATGCCGTCCTTTACTGTCGATATCTCCCAGTGACAGCAGCCAGATCTGACTGCTCTCCTCCGCAAATACCATCGGAATGTCTATAGCAGTGCCATCGGCAAAGGTATACTGTACCTTCGCCACTGCTCCCTCACCGGGACGATTCGGATCCTCCTGATAAAAATAATACTGCATTCCCGGCTCATAAAGCAGTTCCGTCATTTCCCCGCTGCCACCCTGTAGATTCAGCAGAGCTTCCGCAGCCTTCACCGGATCCTTGTAGGTCTCATGGGCGGCGGCATCTCCGTCTAAAATCCGCTGATGCAGTTTCCGCGCTGCGACACCATCGTAGCCAAGATACTGGATGCCGTCCTGTCCGGCAAAAGACCGGGTATCCTCCAAAACAGTCACATCAAACAAGGTGCCGAATTCTTCCCTGCTGTGAATGCCCTGCTCAAATACCGCCAGCCATTCCGTTTTTGCAGTCTCATAATCCACTTCATCCGTCGCAAACTCCCCTGTTGCAGCTTCCTCGGTTGCATCTGCCCCGTCGGTTGCCCGCGCCGCATCTGCCTCAGTCTCTGCACCGCTATCCGCATTTGCAACATCCGCTGCATCCGTTCCACTACCCGGGTTACTGCACAGGCACACCACCAGTACCGCGATCACCGCTGCCGCGCCAATCATGACCCAGAACGGCGGCTTGTGATAGTCAAGCACATGACGGATCCTGTTCTTCACATGATCTTCACCAAAAGAAAGCAAGGCACAGATAGAACCGCCCCGATAACGCTTCCATTCTCCGCCGGAAGCCTCCTCCAGCAATGTATAGGAATAGATCTTCTTGCTCTCCTCGCCGAGAAGCTTCACAACTTTTTCATCGCATGACATCTCACAATCCATGTTCATAAGATAAAACGCGAGCCATACCAACGGGTTAAACCAATGCACACAGCAGATCAGCAGAGCTGCCGGTTTGAAAAGGTAATCCCTGCGCTGCAAATGCACTCTCTCGTGGCATAACACAACGTTTCTGCTCTCCGGATCCAGTCCCGAAGAGAGATAGATTACCGGATGCATCAGTCCCATGACAAAGGACAGATGCCCTCCATCGATCTCGCAGATCCCCGGTTCTACCTGTCTGACACCGCTGTCAGGTCGGTGAAGCCGGTTGCGCATACGCAGGTAGGAAAAGGCATGATACCCCATAAATCCTGCCATTCCAAGTAACCATACGATCGACAGGACACGGAAAGTTTGCAAAGATTCGTCCGCATTATCCCGGTTATCCACCGGGTAACCACCATCCGAGGCATTCGTAACATTACCCGGTGCCTGAATTCCGCCGACACCGTCATCTCCAATTTCATTCATGCCTTCTACGTTTCCATCCTGTCCCGGCACCGGTGCAGAACCTTCCCCATTTCCGGCTGCTCCTAAAGTCCCGCCATTCAGATTTTCCGTGTTATCCGCCCCGGACAGCACTGCATCCACAGTATTGTCTCCAAGAAGGCTGTCATTATAAACTCCCTCATTGTCAACTGATCCGGCACTGTTCCCGGCAGTCAACTGTGCAGAGGTTGTCGCCATTCCTACGGTCAACAGACGCTCCGGGATCAGACTGATCCTGGTCCCCGGCAGCACCGGACAACATAACCGCACAAATACGATTCCCCACAGCAGATAGGAACACCATTTCGGGGCTTTTTTCAGTAAAAATCTGGCCAGTATCACCAACAAAATACAATAGCTTCCCACCAGACTGAGACGCCATATACTGTCAAACAAACGATAGATGCCTTCCACCATAAAGTCCCTCCTGTGTTTCCTGCTTCCCTATCCGCGGAAGCTCCGCTCTCTGTCATCCCTGTTCTGTAACGCTCCGAAGCTTATCAATTTCCCGTCCCGGCAGCTTAGGCTTGCGCAATCGCCTTCCTGCAATTCGCTGTAGATTCTGTCGGAAACTTCCAAGGTGATCTGTTCACCCTCTTTTTCCAGGTTTTCAAAAATGACACTCTTGACATTTTCCGCCTCGGTTACTCCGGAATTTACCGTGCCGTTTGCCAGATATACCGGCTGATTCACTGCGGCAGCCTGTCCCTTGCTGAAGACTTTTGCGCGATTCACCGTATGATATCCCCGTTGCCTGTTCCGTAAACTCCGCACCAGAAGATTCAGAAGATATCCCAGAATTGCCACTGCGAACAGGACTGTCAATATGTTTTCCACCGGACTGAAACTTAACTGCTGCATCATAAGCACAACCTCCCCATTTTTCATTATTTATCTCATTTCACAGTATCCTTTATGATATCCTTGTATACTTCCAACAGCCACCAGGAAAACGCCTGTGATTGTTTTGCTGCATTGTCGATCATGCCATCTGCAGTTGCTTTATCCTCAGCCGGTACTACCAGCAGGAACTCTTCCTCTTCTATTTTCACTCCACATAATACGGTTTTTAGATCTTTTGAGATAAGGAACATATTACCGGCTGTATCTCCATCGGTAGTTGTGATGCAGGAATACGATGGTTCCGCTTTTACAAAAAGTGTCGTAAATCCCGTTTCCTCATCACCAAAAATCTTTTCTCCATCCAGCCATACATTTCCCTGAATATAATCCTCCTGATTTTTCCAGATAAAATGTGCCTTTTTCGCATGAATCTCTACCGGAACCTGTTGATAAAATTGCGGATTCACCAACTCGACTAGCATGCCACTGCCAACATAATCATATGTTTCCTCTTTCGGAGTATCATAATATCGTAATCCGTAATCTCCGAGACACAGCAGGACTACAGCAACTATAATGATCAGAAAAATTACGATTCCTTTGTTCTTTTTACTCCAATGCATGATCTGTATCTCCTTTTCACACTTTACCCGGCAAAATACAAGCCGCTGAAATAATCACTGTAATTCATGCCATCCCGTAACCGAAACCACCCCTTCACACCATCCGTAATCTCAATGCAGATCCAGTCCTGTGTTGCATCCAGCTTCGTCATGCGTACCTTGCTTCCTTTGGGCAGCACAAAGGTCTCATCACCGTCCGGTGTACGGTAGAGCGTTATATCCTGCCGCAGCTCCACTTCCTCCCATGCACTCAACACATATTCCTCCTGCGGCACTTCCCGGAGCTTTCCGTTCGATGTTACCTGATAGATTCTCTGAATGTAATCGTTCTGCACCACAAAATAGGGTTCGGTGATAACCATCTGTCCATCCTGTATCCATGCCTTTCGCAGATCCTGTGCGAGCCGGTCTGTTTCCACCGGTTTTCCGTCTTCATAGTGGTAGATTCGGGTCAATGGATCTACGCTTTCGCCGTCATCATACAATGCGATCAGTAGCTGTTCCCCATCCGGGCTGAAAGCGAAGATAGAATTGCTCATATTTCCCGTGCTGTCCGGAATCTCAATCGTCTGTCCGTCTATCTCAAACACTGCATCCCGCAGGTCATAGCAATTCATCTGACCCAGTCCCAAATTTACACAAATCTTATATTCCTCGAAAGAATATCCCGTTACCGGCTCCGCAGGATGCAGAGAAATCTTCTCCGGCACACCATCGCCATCCAGATCCAGCTGCGCCGATGTCTCAGTTTCTGTCCGCTCCGATACATCAAATACCACACCCGGATAGGCCAGAATGTCTGCTCTTTCGATGTGCTGGCTATCCGCCCCGCTAAGTGCAAACCGCATACTTATGGATGGATTACTATTGTAAATGTCATAATATCCGTCATGAACATGAAGCGTCGTGCCGCTGTTGAGCTGCAAATCCACCGGCAGAACCGTATCGGTGACAGTATGGGTACTCATGTCAAACTCCCGAAGTACCCTCGGCATCCACTCATCCGTCATAAGATGCGCCTCATCGGGATCTGTCAGATAATAGACCTTGCCGCCGCTCCATTCCGTCACATCCGGCAGATCTTTTTGCAGCTGTGTATAGGCATCCGATGTGTCATATGCGCCCCGCTCACAGGTAACGTCATACCAGCCCGTTGCCATGATGCGTTCCGCTTGAATGCAGCGAAATACACTGCCGGACGTTCCCCAAAGTTCACTCATGGTATAGATCCCGTAATTTGAAATCTGTACATGGGGGTAATAGGTCGCATAACTGCCGGCATCCACAGGATACCAGTCCATCCAGCCCCAGTAGACCGCTCTGTCCGGTTGTCGGAGTTCGTACTCCCCATAGACCATTCTGGTACAGATATCACCGGTGAGCGGACCATATCCCGAGTCCTCCGCACTGCCCGGATCTCCAAAGGATAAGAGCCACAGCTGCGTCATCTCCTCCGCCATGACCATGGGAATATCTACAGCAGATCCATCCGCAAAAGTATAATGTACATTCACCACAGAGCCTTCTCCCGGCCGGTCAGAGTCCTCCCGATAATAAGGATATTGCCGCCCTGCCGGATACAGCGTCTCGGTCACGGCTCCGCTTCCATCACCCAGGTGCAACAGTGACACCGCTGCCGTTACCGGATCTGTATATTTTCTATAAGTCTCGGATGCAGGTTCCTCCGCCAGTGCTTTGAATATCGCATACGCGGCATTCGTATTGTTTTCACGAACCAGCAAATCATAAGCCACTTGATCCGCTGCAAAGGAATGCTTTTCTTCGATTGCTTCCACATTAAAAACAGCGGCAAAATCTTCTCTGCTATGAATCGTTACCTTTGCAAAATCTTCCGGTGTCTTGATGCTGTCCGGAAACTGCGCAATATTTCCACTCGTCTCCGCATTGCTGTCTACATCCGTTGCTACCCCTGCGCTGTTGTCTGTATCCGTACGATCCGCCGTGCCTGCCCCGTTCCCACTTCCACCGAGATTGCTGCACAGACACACCGCCAGTACCACAATCACTGCTGCCGCGCCGATCATGACCCAGAACGGCGGCTTGCGATAATCCAATACATGGCGGATCCTGTTCTTCACATGATCTTCACCAAAAGATAAAAGCGCACAGATAGAGCCTCCCCGATACCGCTTCCATTCGCCGCCGGAAGCCTCTTCCAACAATGTATAGGAATAAATTTTCTTGCTCTCCTCGCCGAGGAGCTTCACAACTTTTTCATCGCAGGACATCTCACAGTCCATATTCATCAGATAAAATGCCAGCCACACCAACGGGTTGAACCAGTGCACGCAGCAGATCAGCAGAGCTGCCGGTTTGAAGAGATAATCCCTGCGCTGCAGATGCACTCTCTCGTGGCACAGCACAACGTTTCTGCTCTCGGGATCTAAGCCCGAAGACAGATAGATCACCGGATGAATCAGTCCCATGACAAAGGACAGATGCCCACCGTCGATCTCGCAGATCCCCGGTTCCACCTGTCTGACACCGCTGTCAGGTCGGTGAAGCCGGTTACGCATACGCAGGTAGGAAAAGGCATGATACCCCATAAATCCTGCCATTCCGGGCAGCCATACGATTGCAAGGACACGGAAACCTGCCGGGCGATACAGTGTGTATGTGACAGCTGTGCCGTTTGTATCGGTAACCGATTCCTCCATGGCTGCACCACTGCTTCCGTTTTCTGCTCCTGACATTTGCAAAGAGCCGTCCACATTGTCCCGGTTGTCAGCTAAGTAGCCACCATCTGCAGCATTACCTGCTGCCTGGCTTCCATCGGCTCCGTCTGTTCCGAATGCATTCGCATCGCTTTCGTTCCCAATTATATTTGCACTATTTCCATTTTCATTTTTTCCGTTTGCGAACCCTGCCCCCGATATCTCTCCTGCCATCCTGTCATGCAAATTTTCCGCCTGTTGCCAAGTGCTCTGACCTTTAGAATCCACATCGGGAATCACACCATTATTACCAAGACCGTCTGCCGACTGCCCGTACATCGTCTCCGTTCCAACCGCCAGCAGCCGCTCCGGAATCAGACTGATCCCCGTCTGTGGCAGCACCGGACAGCACAAGCGCACAAATACAATTCCCCACAGCAGATAAGAACACCATTTCGGTGCTTTTTTCAACAAAAGTCTGGCTAGGAGCATCAGCAATACGCAGTATCCTCCTACCAGACTTAATTTCCATACAACGTCAAATATTCTGTAGATGTTCTCACCCATAAGCCCCTCCGCTCTGCTGCACCAGCTACTGATAGTCGATAGAATATAGACTTCATAAGTATAGTCTACATTCTACCGACCTATCTGTCAAGTAAGAAATCTATTTCTCAATTTCCAGGTTCGCGGACACCGGAAAATCAATCACCACCTCTTTGTATATCTCCACTTTTTCATTCTCTAAAGAAGTTGCCGTTCCCTGATAGGTAATCTTCGCCGTTCCATCCACAATTTCAACTGTAGAAGATACATCCATGGGTGCTTTCAGGTCATTGTGGAGCCACAGATTTATTTCATTTGTGGCTTCCCACCAGTCTTTCATCTCCTTGTCATAGCGGGCTGCCTGCCCAAATCTTGACTTTGGATTTATCGCATAGATTGGAAGAGAGCGATGTGATTCCTCTGTGTTTTCATTGCTATATGTGATGATTACTTCCGGATTGTTGTACAAATAAATTTCCCTGATACCCCATATACTGATTAGGATGATACATACCCCTATTATCCATAATGCTTTTTTCTTCATTAGCTTTTCCCCTCCCCAAATCATTGCTTCACACCACACAGCTTGCTTCTTATTTTCATTATACATGATAACGTATTATAGGCACAATAGAGCGAGTGGAAATTTCCCATTTTCCACTCGCTCAACCCATCTCATTATAGCTTTTTCTGTTACTTTAGCGGTTCATAATAAAAATATGTCTTCGCCGGGTCTTTTCCGGAGATGTCCACGCCGGCTGCAGTCTGTCCCTGCACACCGCCTGTGGCTCCGATATAGAGGATCCGGCCATCCGGAACGATTACCGCGCAGGTTCCTTCCGTACCGCAGGGCATCTCCCAGACTTCCTGCGCTCTGGTAAATTCCGCATCTTCCAAACGGTAGGTATCAACGCCGCTGTATCCCCACAGAATAAAATCGACATCTTCACTCACACCTGCTGCCACCATATTCCACTGGTAGATCGTCCCTGTGCTCTGAGCAGCCTTCGCAGTCCCCGTTGCATCCCCCTGCACCGGAAGAAAACACAACCTCTCCGGATCTACTGACACTAATATCACAGGCGCATCCATTGCTGGCACATTCTCCGTTGCCAGTGCTGCTACATAGACTTTTCCGTCTTTTCCCCGGCCCAGGGCTCCGGCACCTTGCACTGCATACGCACCGTCATCTGCCACCGTTCCAATGAGTTCTCCCTCTGCCGTATAGATCCGCACATAGCCGCCATCCTCCTGCATTCTCATCCGTGCATACAACCTGCCCTGTGCATCCGTTGCCATGCTATCCACAATATTCCACTCCCGGTCTCCGGCCGCAAAGCTGTCCAAAAGCGTTCCTTCCGGACTGATATGGTAGATCACAGGCAACCGGCCATGTTCTGCTCCCGGAGATGCCAGTCCGCGCAATGCCGCATAGACACTTCCGTCCGGTGCTGTGCACAGGCTATACACCTCGCCGTCCTCATCGAAATCATCATAAAACTTTTCCGGGGTCCCGCTGCCGTAAGCCAGATATTCCACCCGTGCTTTCCCTTCCATAGTGAAGCCGCCGACATACAATCCCTGGTCTGCCGCTGCCGCACACCGAATGCTGAGATTACCCGAATAAGCGATCTTCCATTCCTGTGCTGCCGTATCTGCCCCAAGAACTACACTTGCCACACCTGTGCCCTGTTCCTGCTGTGATTTGCCCGTCTGTGACATTTCTCCCAGTACCACACTGTCTTCTGTCTGTGACATCTCTTCCGATACCGCACTATCTTCCGTCTTCACATATTCATAGTCGCCCGTCTCAATCTCTTCTGTGATTTTCGCCAGACTATAATCTCTCTTCTCCCGGAAATCGATCAGCTCCAACAGTTCCTCATCCGTCATTTCCTCTTCCGGCAGGAAAAATGTACTCCGCGTTGCATAGAAAGCCACGCCCTTTTTGTATTTTTCAGGACTATCGAGCAAAGCAAGTTCCTTTTTCGGGAAATATCCTTCCTCCAGATAGGCCTGCCTCAGTTCTTCCAGCCTGTTTTTTTCGCCGTCCGTAAGCGGTCTGCTGTAGCTATCCGCTGCAACATCTGCCTCCTGCAAACCGGAAAAATACGTTTCCAGTTTTTCATGATTCATGCTCTCCATCCGCGCCCGATACAAGCCCGATGCCGTCACGGTAACAGATGCAACGAGCAGACAGGCTGCTACCGGGATCACGATTCGTCTAAAGCCATAATGGCGTACCGTTTGATTTGCTCTCTTTCCATCCGTGTTTTTGCTGTCCGCATTTTTCGGCTTAAGTCCCTCCAGAATATTCTCTACCGTCGTATTCAGAGACTCCGGCACTGCCATCCGTTCCGACTCCGCCATTTTTCTTATTTTTCTATCTATATAATCATCTCTCATATAAAACCTCATTTCTGCACACTCATTTGCGCATAACGAATTTGTGCCAAGTACGCACGGTCACATAAGTTTCTCCCTTAACTGCTCCTTCGCCCTGTACAATCTCGATTTTACGGTTCCCTGTCTGCATTCCAGTATCCTGCTGATCTCCGGGATCGTGCACTGTTCATAGTAAAACAGTACGATCACATCCCGGTATCCGCCATCCAGCTGCATGACAGCATCCCACAATTCGTGATGTTCATCACAAAACGCAGGGGACAGATTCTCCTCCCATGCCACCGCACCAGTCCGCTTATTTTGCCGATAAATCTTTTTCGCTTCATTTGCCGTGATCTGTAAGATCCAGTTTTTAAAACTGTCCGGATCCCGCAGTGTCCTTAACTTTTCATAGGCATGCAGTACCGCTTCACTGACAGCGTCCTCCGCATCCGTACTGTTATTCAGAATAGAATATGCCAGTCGGTACATATGCAAGGTATAGCCCCGCACTTCCCGCGCAAATTCCTCTTTTGTCATAACTGACAAAGTAACACCTCCTTCTCTTCGCCGGCTTCATACTATATGAGTCGCCGGACGGTAAAAAGGTTCCAGCATTTTTACAATTTATATTTCTCTTTTCAATATCTACTTTCGGTGCTTCAATGTCCACTTTTGATGTTTCAATGTCCACTTTTCCATTCTTTAAACTGTACTTATATGTATATTTCGATTACACGGTTCGTTGATTCCAAAGTGCCATTTTGACACTTTGAACTTTCATTTTGGCACTATGAATACTTTCCCTTGACCCACAAGTTAGTCTATGCTAATATAACAATTGTTATGGAGACAGATCGTAAGAAAATCACGGAAGAAAACTTAATCCGCTGCGGCAGGGAAGAATTCCTGGAAAAAGGCTACGCCGGGGCGAACCTCCGGGATATCTGCAAACGGGCCGGAGTTACTACCGGAGCTTTTTATTTCTCTTTTGCGAATAAGGAAGCTCTGCTGGGGGCGATTCTGGATCCCCTGATTGCCGAATATCAGAAAATGATGCAGAAAATAGCCATAAGGGAGCAGGAACATCCTGAGACCGCAGAGCAGAATGAACGCGAGATCATGGAATATATCTGTGCGCACAGGCAGGAATGTGAACTGGTCCTGGAGAAATGCTCCGGCAGCAAATACGAATCCTTCCGGGATGTAGTCTTTCATAATATGTTCACGGCCTTTCAGGGCTATTACGAAAAACAACTGGGCTATGCGCCTGATAAGGAATTACTACGGATTCTGGCATCCATGAGGTTACACGGATTTCTGGAATTGATCAAGGGAGATTATGATATGGAACACCGCTTGTTCCTGACGAAAGCCATCGGTATTCACGCCGATGCCGGAACGCAGAGTTTAATTACATATTTCAAGAGTAAGAAGGATGCTCACCGTTAATGCGGTGGGCATTTTCTTTTATAAAAAATAACAAATATAACTTTTGTTATATTCAGAAAACAAGTAGGAGGATTAGTTATGAGCAAAAACGTGAACTACGGAAACTGGGTACCTGAGAAGATGTTGGCGCTGTGCTATGTTGCTGCAGCCGTGCTCGGCATTGCCGCCTGCGTGACCGGACCGGTGCTGCATCTTGCCATTCCGACATGGATTCTGGGCATCCTTGCCGCGATCTGCCTGATCTATGGCATCTACATGCACATCTGTCATGAATTGTTTGCCTTCGGGAAGGGCAACATGATGGCGAAAGTCCATCAGCATCTCGTAGATCACCTGGAATGGGACGGCGAAGGCACTCTGCTCGACATCGGCTGTGGTGCTGCTGCCCTGACGATCCGCTGCGCCAAGGCTTTCCCCAAGGCAAAGCTCGTCGGCATGGACTACTGGGGTGCCGAGTGGAACTATGCCAAGGAGCAGTGTGAAGCCAATGCAAAAGCCGAGGGCGTTGCTGACCGAATCACCTTCCACAAAGGAGATGCCTCCCATCTGGAAGATCCGGATGAGACCTTCGATGCCACTGTCAGCAACTTTGTCTTCCACGAAGTCCGTTCCGCCAAGGATAAACGGGATGTGGTCAGAGAAGCTCTGCGCATAGTCAAAAAGGGCGGTGCCTTCTCCTTTCAGGACATGTTCTCCCAGAAAGCACTCTACGGTGACATGGAAGAATTTGTCGAAAAACTGAAAGAAGAAGGGATCACAGATATCCACTACATCGGCAATCTTGAAAAGAAACTGGATTTTATCCCGGGATATGCCGCTGCTCCCTGGATGATCTCCGGAATGGGAATCCTGTACGGACGGAAATAATCACGAAAATCAAAAATGTTTCTATATAAAATCATCCCGGACACTGTGTCTGTCTCACAAACACAGTGTCCGGGATGTCAAATTTCTTCTTATATGTCCATCCTATAATGTAATATTGATCACCGGCATGGGAGCCGCCGGTACGCCTACGCCGACAGCATCTGCGGAAAATGAAGCCCCGGTCATGCCGACGGAAACCGCTCCGGTGTTCCCGGTGGGAATGACTGCATTGTCTTTCATTTTCTCCAGGTGGTCGAAGACTGCTTTCAGGTACTCCGCATCGGCCTTGACGATGTCTTTCATCTCTTTGTTGCGGTGTTTGATCTTCATCATCTTGAGGTCTGCGGGATCCATCTCCCTGTCCACCGAGACCGCAGTATCCGATAAGCCGTCCAGTCCCATCTCTTCCATCAGGTCATGTAAGCTATCGGACATTTCCTGCATCATCTCAGAGGTGAAATCGCTCATTTCAGACATAAAGTCTCCTGCCCGCGCATAGAATGCATCCATGCCAAGAGCAATATAGTCGGATATATCATAGCTATCCCCTGCATACGCCTCATTGCCGGCATACTCATACGCAGAGAAATCCCCGGACACTTCATCCGCGGGATCTTCCGCAGACATCTCTTCTGCATTCCGCGCGTTTTCAGCTTCTGCGTCTGGCACATCCTTCGTTTCTTCTTCGCTGATCCGGTCTCCCTGACAGATTCCGCCGGCAGCCTTCATCATTTCCTCTTCTTCGAGATGTTTTGCTTTCTTCTTCGCCACACGTTCCATAGCCTGTGCATGAGCGATTGCTGCGTCGATTTCTTCACTGTCGCTGTCACTGTTCTGCTTCTGGCGCTTCAGGCGCATGATCTCTCTTCTCGCCTGTCCGGCTGCCTGCTTCGCCGCCTGGGAAGTCTTGCTCCGCAGTATCTTCGACGAAATACTTTTAAACTGGTACTTCAGCTTTTTCAGCGCCAGCGTCGTATTTTTTGTCTGCTGTCTCTGATTCCGCAGTGATTCACTGTAACTCAGGGAACTTGTAACGATGGAATCCTGTCCCCAACTGTTCGCCGCCTGTGTCTGCGCACTTTGACTGTCTCTGGACAGCATTCTACGAATGTCGGTGACAGAACTTTTATTTTTTGCTCCGAAGATACTGTTCTGCTTGTTCTGCGTCTTCCTGCCTCCGGAAAATGCCTGCGGCACTCCGGCATTACCGCTTCCGTAAGCCCCTCCGGACTTCCTCATAGAAATCATACAACCTCACCTTACCCTCTGAAGTCAAAGTTCTGACCGACCTGCCGTTCACTTGCAGTCTGCACACTGTCACTCCGCTGATTAAAATTGTAGGTTTCTATCTTAGACAACAGTTCTTCTATGGAACCGGCGCTGACCGTCACCGTATCCTCTGTGCCGGTTTCCTCCTTGTTGTCTGCTATCTTATCCGACTTCTTGTCTTTTAGCCGTTCTTCCTTTTCTTTTTTAGCAGCCTTCTTCTCCGCAGCTTTTTTCTCTGCTCTCTTCTGCTCGCCTTTTTTCTCGATTCTCGCCTTCTGGTCTGCGCTTGACTTCTTCAGCACTGCAAAAAATGACAATGTTCCGCCATCATTTACCTGCATTCCGTAACCCTTGACCTGCGCCCCCGAACTCTGCAGGCTGGTCTTTAACTGCTGCATCTGTGCAGCCGCACCGCTCAAGATTCCTTCATACTGCTTGCGGTAGCTCTCATCTGTCGCCATCCGCTCGATCTTGTCTTCATCAATCAGTACCACCGTCTTAAAGCTGTTGGCATACTGCGCGGCATTTGCCTTTGCATTTTCCTTCTGGTCACGGCTGACCAGAATAAAATCATAGTTGCCGTACTTCTTTTTCAGCTGTTCATAATACTTCTGTGCCTTCTCCGACAGCTCCGGCTGACCGATGGTTCTGCCGTAGTCCGCAGTTTTCCCCCTGGTCTGTGCCGTTTCGGACGTCTTTCCCGTACCTGTTGTGCCGGCTGTCTTATCCGGTGTTCCGAATACCTCCGGCTTCTTCGTCTTCGTACTCTTGCTGTAATCACTCTGCGCAGCATACGCACCTATGCTGCCGGTTGCTCCGATTCCTGCCATAATTATTTCCTCCTTGAAAATAAATGCCAAATCCGTTTGTTTACCTGGTTCCTCTATTGAGAATATCGGATAGTTTCTCCGACTTTTTTACCATTATCACAGAAATGTTGTCGCACAGGTATCCATATGCTTCTTTCTCACACTCTGGAGGTATTCTGATGCCGGCTGATTTTCCGTGCGATCGGCAAAATTTTTCCATCCTGTTGAAAAAAAGGAGCCTCCACCATATTCCCCCTGTTATCAAATATGATAAGCCATCTGATATTGATTGCTGATGCTTTCTACATGATGTTCCAGTGAAGCATGTGCGGCTTCCATGATCTTACGGCCGGAAGACATGTATGCACACACATTGATAAAGATATCAATCATACAAATGATCAGGTATTATATCTAAATGACATTATTGTAACCATCACAGCCTCTGAACGCAATAGAAAAAGGATGCCTGCTTATCTGGCACCCTTTCTTGGATCATCCTTCCGGTTTTGTTATTTGCTGTAGTCATCCGGCTCCTATTCGACCGTTACTTCCACGGTTTTCCCACTGAAGTCCACTCCATACTTATAGATTGTCTGAATCCCGGCATTCTTCATCTCTGTGTCATATTTTTTATCCTTAATCTGCTTCAACGCGGCCTCGGACATATTTTTCAATTCTTCATCACTGCAGTTTTTCCCGGCTTTCAGTTCAATCAATATACCCGGCAACCCCTTGCGGATAGGTTTTAACTGAATATCATACCGGCCATCACCGGATTCCCTGTTAGAAGTCACAAAAGTTCCACTCATCAATGATAATAACCGGTGCAACATCATAATGGCTGTGAAGCATTGCGGACAAATCAAGGAGTGCCGAAGATAATTCCACCTCTGTTGCACTACCGTTGACCAGCCTTTCATAGACTTTTCTGCTGTATCCGTCACATTTTTCACTGCTCTGTAACTCTTTGTGCCGCTGTGCCTCTTTTGCAAAAATGTCACGAAGTGCCGCAAATGTCTCTTCCCATGTGTCAAACTTCACATCCTTGAAAGTCAGAAAGATCACCGGATATCTGCCCTGGTAATCTCTATACTTTTGTCCGCAGGACCATATTTTTTTATCCCGGAAGTACACAGAAGTATCTTTATCACTTCTTTCAAAATAAGTGCGCAGCATATCCATATTGAGTGTCTTGCCAAAACGCCGGAGGCGGGTGAATAGTGTTACCATGGGGCGTTCATCAATAAAGTCTTTTATCGTCATCGTCTTGTCGATGTAATAGTACTCTGAAGCCGCAAGGCAATAGTTAGACACACCTATAGGCAGCGGAAGCTTCTGTTCACACTCCTGTATTTGTCCTGGATTCATTTCAGCCATAATGCGATACCTCCACGTATCATTTTACAAATATAGCTTACCTATTTTACAGGACTTTGTCAATGAAGGGACGAGGCTGCTATTCCTCCAGTTCCTCATAGAACCGGTAATTGTTCTTGCCGTTCTGTTTGACATAATACAATGCCTTGTCCGCTTTTGTATAATATTCTTCAAAGCTTTCTCCCTGTCTGCACATGCACAGACCGCAGGACAGGGATGCCGGTGAAGTCTCCGCCGCGACATTTTTTGCCGCACGAAAGCTGTCAAACAGCTTTCTCACCCGCATGTCCATCTCTGCTTCCGATACCTCCGGCAGATAGAACAGGAATTCATCTCCTCCCAGCCGGCAGACCACTGCGTTCTCCATGCACTCTGTGAGCACCTCTCCTACCAGCCTGAGAGCACGATCCCCCTCCTGATGTCCATAGACATCGTTGATCTTCTTCAGATTATCCATATCGACAAATCCCAGACAGCCATCATGCTTCTGCATTTTCTCAACGATCAGCGCCTCCCCCTTATGACGCATGGGAAGACCAGTCAGATAGTCCAGGCTTTCCCTGGCCTCTCTCTGTCTTGCCAGCTCCAGCTCGCGGATGCGGTCCATCGTCTGGATCAGAGTAACGACCAGCAGGACCACCAGTCCGGTTGCGATAAAGATTCCGGACAGAGACACAACACGATACACTGCTGTCACCTCCAGCATGACTGCGATCATGGCAGCCACCAGTCCGATCAACGGAAGCTTGTAATGTTTCGCTGTTCCCTGGATAAGATCCCTGCAAATGGTGATAAATACCGTCAGGAAGGTTCCTGCGATCACCATGTGGGACAAAAACATTGTCGAGATAAAATCTGCAATATTCAGTACCTGTAAGGCCGTGCATAGTACAAAATTCACACAAGTGATACACTCTGCCACATGATAGACCTTCCGGTACCTTCCCTGCTGCACACTGTCAACATAGAACAGGATCGGAATTGGGCAGATCATTACAACGAAAAAGCACATATTCGACAGAATAGAAGCATTGGAAACAAACAGCTGGCGCAGCTTCGATTCTCCCAGCATCCACACTGCTCCCAGGATCATGCACCATCCCAGGTACTCCAGATCAAATCTCGTCTTGTATACAATATCGAGCACCAGACTGATGATCAGCACGACCAGTCCGGCAAACAACATCGTACAGGCGATCAAAGTTACCATAAAATAGCAGTGGAACATATATGCCCAAATATCTAATTTATCCCCACAATATACCGTATTGACGACACCGGAATACTTGTGGGTAAAGGACTGCAGTTCGATCCGCACTTCCTTTCCCGCATCCTCGCCGGATGTCTCGCAGAACACATACCGGCTGGCAGAATTTTTCCCAAAGGGTCTGGTATTCTCCGTATCATACACCGTTCTCAGTTCCCCACCGATGTAAATACGCACATTCTCCAGGGAGGACCTGATGGCGATCGTATTTTCCTTATAATCCTGCGGAAGCACTGACCGGATGACCAGAAGCTCTCCTGCCGGCACATCACATTTGCCCGGAACTGGGATTTCTTCTTCTGTTCCGTCTGCCAGCACCCGGTAAAAGGTTCCCGTAAAAGTGATGCTTTCCTCCGTAACCGTATCCCTCTCACTGGGGTAAATGCGCTGCCCTAAAAAAAATGCTGCAAGCAGCACAAGGATCACCACATAAAATATAATTCTTTTATACTTTCGGATCGTATATTTCTCTTCTGTCAACTTTTTCTACCTCCTTAAATGATACCGGAGCAGCCCCCGCTTTTATTCCCTTATCGGAGTTCTGTCCATGATCTTTTACCCACTTATCAACAAGTTTATCACACGTAGCTGAAAAAAGTAACTATCTAATTTACCCCGTAAAATGTTTATGGAAAATTCATTCGACAAATCATGCTTTCCGGACTAAAATAGGAATGCGATATGATAATTTCATGATCCTATGAAAGGAGAAAACATGATATGAAGAATAAAAAATATTCCATTATTTATAGCAGCTTAACAGGTAATACCAAGGTGCTGGCTGATGCGATCCACGAGGCATTACCTCAGGATGAATGTGAGTATTTCGGTGTGTCCGACACAGTGATCCCTTCTTCCGAACTGCTCTATATCGGATTTTGGACAGACAAGGGAAATGCAGATACCAAGACATTACAGCTATTATCGCAGTTAAAGAATAAACAGATTTTTCTGTTTGGAACTGCAGGCTTTGGTGGCAGTGATATCTATTTCCGGAAAATCCTGAATCAGGTTAAGCAGTTCGTTGACGCAAGCAATGTTATCGTCGGAGAGTATATGTGTCAGGGCAGAATGCCGCAGTCTGTCCGGGAACGCTACTTGAAAATGAAGGAAGCTCCTGATCATCCGGCAAATCTTGATGTATTGATCCAGAATTTTGACTGTGCATTGTCTCACCCTGATGCAGATGACCTGGAGAGACTCAGACAAGCCGTTAGGAACTCATCCTTCTGATAAGACCATAAAATAAGGCAGCCCCACATAGCTGAGTCTGCCTTACTCTCTTTATTTAACATTGATGCCACTGGCATATTGCTGTAGAAACTGTTCCTTCCCGCATGGTCTGCCAAAATAATATCCCTGCAGATAATCCACCTTCATTTCTTTCATTTTCAGAAGCCATTCTCTTTCCTCGATGCCTTCTGCACATATTCTGACATTAATACTATGTACCATGCGGATGATATTTTTATATAATTCATAATCCCTGTCACTGTTCATCGCCTTGGCAGTAAAATCCCTGTCCAATTTCACGTAACTTGGATTCATATCACGGATACAATGAAGATTCGAATATCCTGTTCCAAAATCATCGATCACAAAGGAGATCCCGTTCTTTTCCAAGCTTTTGCGGAATCTGCAGAACGCCGGTGTCATATCCATAAATCCGCTTTCTGTCATTTCAATGCATAAACATTCCGGCTTTAAAGCGTACTTTTGAATCACATTCAGAATATCCCGCTCCACATTGCCCTGCAGGATCTGAACATAGGATACATTTACATTCATCCGGAAGTCCGGAATATATTTCTGCATTTCACGGCACATTGCTGCGGCTTCGTTCAAAATATATCTTCCGGCGGGAATGATCAATCCGGTCTCTTCCAATAGTGGGATAAACTCCATCGGTGAAACAAACTCCCGTCCTTCTTCCGTTATCATGGAAAAACGCATCAGTGCCTCTGCTCCAATGATCTGTTCCGTCTGGCAATCCACGATCGGCTGATAATTGACTTCAAAGCCTTCATAATTGTTTACAATAGCATTACGAAGTGCTGCTACGATTCTTCCTTTTTGCAAAAAGGCCTCATAGTCATCCTGGTTAAAAACATAAAATCCGTTTTTGCCCATGCTTTTTGCCTGTTTCAAAGCAAATTCAAACTTTTTACGGCATTCTTCAGTCCCTTCACAAAATGTTGCTGCATCTACAACACCAATAGAAATAGAAAATATAGCTTCATATTTTTCAGCTACTATGAAATTATGAAGTTTATCTGTGATCTTTTCTTTCAGTGCCACGGCATCTTCCGCGGAAGAAGCTTCCAGATCCACGATCACATACTGATCCGCTACCAGATGGTAAATTCTCTGCTTGTCTGAAAGGCATTCCTTCATACAGCCGGCTACGCTTTTCAGGATATAATTACCATAATCCGCTCCCCTGGAGCTATTGATTGCTCCGAAATCATCGATTCCTATATGCATCAAAAAACCCTTGGAAATAGGTGCTTTTTGTGCACGCAGATAATCAAGGAATTCCGGCCCCCCAAGCAGTCCGGTGACATTATCGGCTCTTCTCCTGTTGCCGGTCTCATTCAGACATCCAATCAGATACTCCGCATTTCCCTGCTGATCATTGATCACGATACCACGGCAGTTGATCCAGACCGGCCTACCTTCTTTATCAAGCCACCTGTAATGAAGATTATGTACATTTTCTCTTCCTTCACATATATCCGCGAGATGCTTTGCAAGCATCTCACGGTCTTCTTCATATACTACCTTCATAACTTCATTTGCAGCATCTGCCAGGACATTTTCCGATATATGAAACCGTTTCACAGCTGACTGTGAAATCTCAAAGGAATTATTCTGCAGATCAAATATATACAGGTAATCATCCATACATTCTGTAATGATCTGAAATAAGATTTCTGCTGTCTGCTCTCCAAACACTTTAAATATATCATTAATCACAACAAGAACCTTCCTTCCGACAGCTTCACTCTATTCCTGCCATTTTTCTAGAATAACTTCATTTTCTAGAATAGCTTAAAGATCTTCACACGGTCTTGCATCTTGGCTGCTCCCTCTGCCAGATTAACACTGATCGCGGTATTCTCTTCTGAGGATGCTGCATTTCCCTGGACCACGCCGGACAGCTGTTCAATTCCCTGGCCGATCTGCTCCAAGGACTCTGCCTGAGAGTTGGCTTTCTCCATGGTGTTCTGTGCAAGCTCTGCAAAGGACTCCATATCTGCAATGATCTGATTGAATGCGTCTGCTGTTGTTCTTGTAATCGTATTGCCCTTTTCGATTTCCACTAAGGTCTTATCGATCAGATCTCTTGTATTTACAGCAGATTTTGCACTGTCTGCTGCCAGCTTGCCGATCTGATCTGCCACTACTGCAAAGCCTTTTCCTGCTTCTCCTGCTCTGGCAGCTTCAATGGAAGCATTCAGGGATAACAGGTTGGTCTGGGATGCAATATCCTCGATATCTGTGATAATATTACCGATCTCCTTGGAGATTTCTGTAATGTGCTCCATTTCCGTGAGCAGCTCATTCATTTTTTCTTTTTCTTCGTTTGCTTTATTTGCAGAGGCTTTTACACGTGCAGATGCGCTCTGCGTTTCCTTCGCTGTATCTGCAGCCAGATCCACGACAGTGTCAATGGTGGCATTCAATTCCTCGATGACTCCTGCCTGCTCTGTTGCACCATCCGCCAGGGATTTTGATGCATTTTCCACCTCTGATGCATTTGATGATACCTGTTCTGCCAGATTGCTGATCTCGGTCAGGGTACTGTTAAAGCGCTTCAGAATATACAGCAGTGATGTCTTCAATTCTGAGAAATCGCCCAGGAAATCCGTAATGTCATCACCATTTCTGGTCAGGTCACCCTGCGCGATTGCCTTTACCTCCACAGAGATCTCGCTGACATAATCTGCCAGAATACCCATGGCTTCTTTCAGATTCCTGATGGTACCACCCAGCTCATCCTCAGACTCATAGGTAAGCATTTCTGCATTAGACAGTTCACCCTTACGCAGGCTGGCAACAGCTGCTTCTATCTGTTCTACCGGCTCAGTAATGGAATTGGTAATGATAGTTCCGATCAGTGTCGTCACTACAGCAATCGCAAGACCCGCTGCCACGATCACAACAAATATGATGATGGTGCATACATTGGCCATGGTCTTGGCCCGATCTAATTCTACCTGGAACTCATCACGCAATGAAGTTAATTTCTCAGTAAAAGACTTATATTCTTCATACACCTCTCCGATCATCAGTTTCGCTGCTTCCTGCTGTTTGCCCTCACGGCTCAACTGCAGAATTTCATCGGAAGCAGCTCTGTATTCTTCCCATGCAGCGTTTGCCACTTCGTAATCATCCTGTCCTTTTTGAGCATCACTGTCTGC
>CAKRRS010000040.1 GCA_934394665.1 uncultured Acetatifactor sp.
AAGATCAAGAGAGCACTGTGTGCACAGGGCGCATTTGAGGGCGTACATTACTCCTTCTTCTCCCCTTCCGATCTGAACCTCTTAGATCTGCCTGAGGATGCACCGGAGAGACATGCGATCCGTCTGATCAATCCGATCAATGAGGATCTGTCCCTGATGCGTACCACACTGGCACCCCAGATGATCCACGCGATCGCACGCAACCAGAAGAACGGCTGTCTGGAAGGCAGAGTATACGAGATCGGCAACAAGTTCATTCCTAAGGATCTGCCCTTAACCGAGTATCCCGATGAGAGAGAGACCATCTGTATCGGTATCTGGGGTAAGGAAGAGAGCTTCTTTACCCTGAAGGGACTGGTTGACACTGTGGCAGAGACTCTGTTCATTGACTTTGAATATGTAGAGGATAAGAAGACCTTCTTACATCCCTATCGTACCGCAAAAATCCTGTATAACGGAGAAGAGATCGGTTACCTGGGACAGTTGACCTACGAGATCCAGAAGGAAGAAGATATGCGTGAATCCGCATACATTGCAGAGATCAATCTGAAGGCCCTGCGTCCTGTATACGGCAAGGTTCCTACCTTCACACCGATCTCCAAGTTCGCAAAGGAGACCAGAGATCTGGCACTGGTAATGAACAAGTCCGTTACCTGTGGTGAGGTAGAGAAGGCCATCGAGGAAGCCAGCAGCTTCGTAGAATCCGTAGAACTCTTCGATGTTTACGAGGGATTACAGGTAGGCCCCGAGAAGAAGTCCATGGCATTCACCGTGACCTTTGCTCCGAAGGACGAGGAATTCACCACAGAGGCAGTGGACGGCTATGTGAAGAAGATCCTCAAGAACCTGAACAATAAGCTGGGTGTGGAACTCAGATCCTAAGTTTACAGTAGTCATTTCCGAAAAGATATGCTAAAATAGCAGTTGCAGGCGCATTTTGCGCAGGTGACTGCTATTTTTATTTTAAGTGAAGATGCCACCGGCATCAGTGAGGTAGATAGATATGACAAAAGTAATCGGTGTAAGATTTCGTACGGCGGGCAAGGTATATTTCTTCGATCCGCTGCAGTTTGAGATAAAGAGAGGCGACCACGTGATCGTGGAGACCGCCAGAGGAATTGAGTTCGGTACTGTTGTAGCGGGTGTGCATGAGGTAGAGGATGACAAGGTGATCCAGCCTCTGAAACCCGTGATGCGACTCGCCGGAGAGAGAGATATCGAGCAGGAGGCTGCCAACAAGGAGAAAGAAAAGGAAGCCTTCAAGATCTGCAAAGAGAAGATTTTAAAGCATGGTCTGGAGATGAAGCTGATCGATGCAGAGTATACCTTTGATAACAATAAGGTGCTGTTCTATTTTACGGCGGACGGACGTATTGACTTCCGTGAGCTGGTAAAGGATCTGGCAAGTGTGTTCAAGACCCGTATCGAGCTGCGCCAGATCGGTGTCCGTGATGAGACGAAGATCCGCGGCGGTATCGGTATCTGCGGACGGCCTTTGTGCTGTCACAGCTATCTGTCGGATTTCGTACCGGTATCTATCAAAATGGCGAAGGAGCAGAATCTTTCCTTAAATCCGACGAAGATCTCCGGAGTCTGCGGCAGACTGATGTGCTGTCTGAAAAATGAAGAAGATACTTACGAAGAGCTGAACCGCAAGCTTCCCGGTGTGGGTGATTATGTGACGACGGCAGACGGACTGCACGGCGAAGTACAGAGCGTGAATGTATTGCGTCAGCTGGTTAAGGTACTGGTGGAAGTCGGTGACGAGAAGGAACTGAAGGAGTACGAGGCTGATACCTTACAGTTCAAGAGACGTCGCGGTAAGAAGGGCGGACAGGAACTGTCCAAGGAAGAGCAGCGCGAGCTGGAAAAGTTAGAGCAGATCGAGGAAAAAGAAGAGGCACTGGAACGCGAGGAAAAACGCGCGGAGCAGCGTCCGGATCGTAGAGAACAGAGAGCAGATAGCGAAAATCAGAACCGCAGTGACAATCGCAGACGTGACGGCCGCAGAGATGACAACCGCAGAAATTATAATCGCGGTGAGGGCAATCGCAGTGCCGACAATCGAAATGAGAATCGTGGCGAGAACCAGAACCGAAACGACAACCGTGGCGAGAACCGTAACAATGACACTCGCCGAGACAATAACCGCGGCAGTGCCGACAATCGAAATGAGAATCGTGGCGGAGACGGCCGTGTGAATGAAAATCGCAGCGGTGAGAATCGAAATGACAACCGCAATCGTGATAACCGGAATGACAGACGCCGTGACAACCGGTATCAGAACAGAACGGACGGACAGGGAAGAGACAATGGCAATGCGCAGGATGCTGAGCAGCCAAACACGCAGGGACAGGTACCACAGGACGGTGAGCACAGATCCCAGCGAGACAGTTCTTTCCGCAGAAGACCCAGACACGGCGGCAGAAGAGACGCAGACGGAAGAAAACCGGAGAATACAAATAATGAAGGTTGAACTGAAGGAAAAGGAACGTATTGATGACCTTCAGCGGAACGGTTATCAGATCATACAGAATCCGGAGAAATTCTGCTTTGGTATGGATGCGGTGCTTTTGACGGGATTCGCTCATGCGAGAGAAAAGGATACTTTGCTAGACCTTGGCACCGGCACCGGAATCATTCCGCTCCTGATGGAAGCCAAATATCATTGTGCGCATCTGACGGGACTGGAGATCCAGGCGGAAAGTGCAGATATGGCGAGACGCAGTGTGGCATTGAATGATCTGCAGGATCGTATCGACATCGTGACAGGAGACATCAAGGAAGCAGACCGGATATTTGCGGCTGCTTCCTTTGACTGTATTACCTGCAATCCGCCGTATATGATCGGACAGCATGGTCTGACCAATCCGGAGGAGCCCAAGGCCATTGCCAGGCACGAAGTGCTCTGCACCCTGGAAGATGTCGCAAACAGGACAGCGAAGCTTCTGAAGCCCGGCGGACATTTTTATATGGTACACCGTCCATTCCGGTTGGCTGAGATCATGACCACACTTGTAAAATACAAGCTGGAGCCGAAGCGGATGCAGCTGGTATATCCGTATATTGATAAAGAACCCAACATGGTATTGATCGAGGCGACCAGAGGGGGTAAATCACGCATGACCGTGGAGAAACCGCTGATCGTGTACAAGGCACCCGGAGTATATATGCCGGAGATTTATGATATTTACGGATATTAGAGAGGAGGCAGGAGCTCATGCCCGGAACGTTATATTTGTGCGCGACCCCCATTGGAAATCTGAAAGATATGACACCGCGTGTCGTGGAGACGTTGCAGACAGTGGATGTGATCGCAGCGGAAGACACGCGCAACAGCATCAAACTGCTGAATCATTTTGATATTCACACGCCAATGACCAGTTACCATGAGTACAATAAGGTGGAAAAGGCGCATCAGCTGGTAGGGCAGCTTTTAAACGGTCAGAATATCGCTCTGATCACAGATGCCGGAACTCCGGCGATCTCCGATCCCGGTGAAGTACTGGTGAAGATGTGCCATGAAAATAATATTACCGTGACATCACTGCCGGGTCCCGCAGCGTGTATTACTGCGTTGACGCTATCCGGTTTAAGTACCCGGAGATTTTGCTTTGAAGGATTTCTGCCTGCGGATAAAAAGGAAAAGAAAGCAATCCTTGAGGAATTAAAGACCGAGAGCCGCACCATGATCCTCTACGAAGCACCGCATCATCTGATTCGGACGTTGGAAGAGCTGTATGCGACATTGGGAGAGCGGCGGATCACCCTGTGCAGAGAACTGACCAAAAAGTTCGAGACCGTGTTCCCTACGACATTGGAAAAAGCATTGGACTACTATAAGACAGAAGAGCCCAGAGGGGAATATGTACTGGTAGTGGAAGGAAAAAGCCCGGAGGAAAAACGGCAGGAAGAGATCGCATCCTGGGAGTCCATGACCATCGAAGAACATATGGCATATTATGAAGAACAGGGAATGGACAACAAATCTGCCATGAAGCAGGTCGCAAAAGACAGAGGTGTCGGAAAACGGGAGATTTATCAATATCTGCATGGCAATTCTTGAGAAATTGCAGAAACGAGGCAAAATGACGAACTGTGACGCATGTGTCAATTATGAATATGATGAAGATTATGAGTGTTATTGTTGCATGGTGAACCTGGATGAGGACGAAATGTACCGTTTCCTGTCCGGTACCCAACAGGAATGTCCCTATTTCCGTTTGGATGACGAATATGCAGTGGTAAGACATCAGATGTAAGGGTAAAAATTACCAGAAGCGATTGAAAAAAGTCTGCTTAAATGGTAGAGAATGCTGATTGTGAAAGCGAAAACAGAGTAGTATAATACGGAGTTGCGTGCTGTGAAAGAGCAGTGCGCAGCTTCTTTTTATTTACATAAGTAACGCGGAGAATTTGAATGCTTGCATGCGGATGAATCCCATAAGTCCATAATTCGCAAGGGGCGTTTTGGTAAGTATTGTGAGTAGTGTCTTTTGAGCGGTTATGCATGTTTTATTAGTATAGAAGAAGTGTAATACGAACAGAAGTAAAGGTGAAACATTATGAAGTATGTAAAGCAGCTTTCCATCATTTTAGGAATCTCCTTTTTAGCAGAACTGTTGGAGATTCTGATTCCGCTTCCGATAGCAGCCAGTGTCTACGGTCTCGTGATCATGCTGGTGGGTCTGATCACCGGTCTGATTCCATTGGAAAAGGTTGAGACCGCAGCAGATTTTCTGGTAGATGCCATGTCTATCATGTTCGTACCGGCTACTGTGGGAATCATGGCAAGCGCGGATGCATTAAAAGAAATGCTCCTTCCGATCTGTGTGATCACGCTGGTGTCTACCGTGCTGATCATGATTGTGACCGGACGGGTATCCCAGCGCATTATCCGCAGTCAGAGAAAGACCGCAAAGAAAGCGATTGCAGGCAACGCTAACACAGAGGAAACAGTTGTCGGAAGTATGCGAGATGCCGTAAGCGATGTCGCAGCAGCAAAGGAGGAAAAATAAATGAACGAAGTATTGAGTCAGTCTATTTTCTTCGGAATTGCGATTACTTTAGTGACTTATGAGATCGGTCTGTGGATCAAGAAGAAGACCGGAAAGGCAATCGCGAATCCGCTATTGATCTCAGTCATCTTGATCGTGGCAGTATTGTTACTGCTTCATATAGATTATGACACTTATGCCAACGGGGCACAGTATATCAGCATCTTCCTGACCCCGGCAACGGTCAGCCTGGCGGTTCCACTATACCGTCAGCTGGAACTGTTAAAGACCTATCCGAAGGCTATCTTCGGCGGCATCATTGCCGGTGTACTGACCGCTATGGTAAGTGTCTTTGTACTTAGCCTGATGTTCGGACTGAATCATGAGCAGTATGTTACGCTCCTGCCGAAGTCTATTACGACAGCAATTGGTATGGGCATTTCCGAGAAAATGGGTGGTATCGTGACGATTACGGTAGTTGTTATCATTGTGACCGGCATCCTGGGCAATATTCTGGCAGATACCATCTGCCATCTGTTCAAAATTGAAGATCCGATTGCAAAAGGATTGGCCATCGGCACCAGCGCCCATGCCCTGGGAACCGCCAAAGCCATGGAACTGGGCGAGATCGAAGGTGCCATGAGCAGCCTGTCTATCGTAGTTTGCGGTGTTTTGACGGTAATTTCCGTATCTATATTTGCAAACTTTATCTGATATGCTTATAGTTGATAGGTATGTGGAAAATGATCAGCGCAATCTAAGGCGCTGATTATTTTTTGGATGAATTAATTTTTATATGAAAAGTATAACAACGATACCTGTGTATATGCCTTTTAGCTTTATATTAATGTTTAAGTATGAAAAAGATGATGTGGATCAGGCGAATAAGGAATAGATAGAAAATTATTGCGCATACTAACCTCGCAAAGAATAAAAGGAGGTTAGCACATGAGCGATATTTCAGAATTGGATCTGCAGAATCTGCGCCACTTAATCGGCGGTTTCGACACGACCCACTGCAAAATGCAGGAGTACGCCAAAGAGGCGGAGGACCCGAAGGTAAAACAGTTTTTTGAAAAGGGTGCCAAAAGTGCCATGGAGAACAAACAGCAGCTTATGAAGTTTTTGCAGTAAGGAGGCAGCAGAATGCAGGAAAAGACAATGGTAGCAGATACTCTGGCCGGGATCAACGGGGAGCTGACCCGTTATGCGGGAATGATCGCCCAGTCGGAGAACAAGGAGTTAAAACAGACACTGAAGCAGTTCCGTACGGCTTGCGAACAGTCACAGGAGGAACTGTATCAGATCGCCAGAGAAAAGTCTTATTATGTGCCGGCGGAGAAAGCCACCGCGGAAGAAGTGGCACATGTGAGAAGTCTGTTTACGCAGGGAACTCTGTAAGCTGAAAAGCAGCATATGAGATGCCGGTGTCAGAGAGATACTCCGGCAAAAAATGTTATTTCATACTATTTTGAAAATGTAAAAATACTTGGGACCGAGTTCTGTGTGGAGCAGGACTTGGTCTCTTTTATGTTTTACCTATATAAATTGATTAGGATTGTTTGTGCCGTGGGCACCGCAAAGCAGCCCATATTGCAATGTGAATCTACGAGGCACATTGCGATTACCGCTGACGCAAGAAAACGTCTGCGGAATAGAGATTCGTATGAAAAACAGGTGGTATCTGTCCGAAATCAGATTTATTGAATGGGAGATGAAATGGATACATATATTGAGACAAGGAGAAATGCAAGGGGATAACTATGCTGAATTATATCTGGGCAGGGATGATCCTGTTAGGCGTGATCTACGGCGTCTGCACCGGACAGATGAGTGCGTTGACGAACGGAGCACTGGACAGTGCCGGAGAAGCGGTCAGTCTCTGTATTACCATGGCAGGGGTCATGGCATTGTGGATGGGATTGATGGAGATCGCACAGGAGTCCGGGATGATTACGAAGATGACGAAGGGGATCCGACCTTTCCTGCGATTTATGTTTCCGAAGCTTCCGGAAGATCATCCGGCAGGAGAATATATTGCTACAAATCTGATTGCCAATGTTCTGGGACTGGGCTGGGCCTGCACACCGGCCGGGTTGAAAGCAATGGAACAGTTAGCGGAACTGGAAAGGGAGCGAGTGGCACATGGAAACTTACAAACATCAGCAAAGGGAGACAGCAAACTGGATTTGGAAAAAGTTGAAGAAGATAGGAAAAGAAAACAGAATTCGGCAAACCGGGATAGCAAACGAAATAAGGGAACGATAGAGACTGCGAGTAATGAGATGTGTACTTTCCTGATCTTAAACATCTCGTCCCTGCAGCTGATCCCCGTGAACATGATCGCTTACCGCAGCCGTTACGGCAGTGCCAACCCTGCGGTGATCATCGCACCGGCACTGCTTGCTACGTTGTTCAGTACATTGATTGCAATAATCTACTGCAAATGGAAGGATCGGTAAGGATTATGATGAATGCGTTGACACATATGTCAGATATTATGATCCCTATGATCATCTTCTGGATCGTTGGTTACGGAATGGTATCGGGGGTGAAAGTATATGAGACTTTTTTAAAGGGAGCAAAAGAAGGGCTGCGCATTGTAGTAGAAATATTACCGACGTTGGTGGGACTGATGATGGCAGTGGGGATTCTCAGAACCTCCGGATTTTTTGACCTGCTGGGGAAAATGATTGGGCCGGCGACGGAGGCGGCAGGGCTTCCGGCACAGTTGATTCCGCTTCTGATTGTGAAGATGTTCTCTTCTTCGGCGGCGACCGGATTGGTGTTGGATATATTCAAGACCTGTGGGCCGGATTCCTATGCGGGAATGCTGACTTCGATTTTGATGAGCTGCACGGAGACGATTTTTTATACCATGAGTGTGTATTTTCTGGCGGCAAAGGTAACAAAAACCCGCTATACATTGCCTGGAGCACTTCTGGCAACGTTAGCGGGGACGGTGGCAAGTATCTTCCTTGCCGGAAAAATGTAATTAAATCAATTGCAGACTTCTCAGTATAAACAAGTACACCGTCAGTGTCACGGAACTTAAAAACGTGGTAGCCACGACAGCACTGGAAGTCAGCGTTCCTTCGTGATTCATATTTTTTGCCATGATATAGCAGCTTACGGTGGTGGGAGAACCCAACATAATGAGGATCGCCACCAGCTTTTCTCCGGTGAAGCCGAAATGCACTGCCAGAGGCAGGAACAGGGCAGGCCATACGATCAGCTTGAGAAGCGTCACGACGGCGGTGGGAGCTAAGAGCTTTAACGCTTTGCGTCCTTCAAAGCCGGCACCCAGACCAATCAGAGCCAGAGGAGTAGCCAGTACAGCGATATTGCTAATCGTCTTGGAGATGATTACGGGGTAACTGATCCGGCAGGCACTGGACAGCATTCCCAACGCAATACTGATAATAATCGGATTCGTAATGATTCCCTTCAGGGATTTCATCAGGGACTTTTTATCGAAGCCTTTGGCATCCGGACCGGTGAAGGACAGGATCAATACCGCGGCTATGTTGTACAGGGGAACGGTGCCGACGATCATCAGGGGCGCCATACCGGAGTTGCCGTAGATGTTCTGGATAAAAGCGACACCCAGGACGGCGGCGCTGCTGCGGTAGCTGGCCTGTACAAACTCTCCCAGACGGGATTTATTTTTATAAAAAATACCTGCCACGATCCAGGTGACCGCAATGCAGAAAAACGTTACGAAGAAGCAGAACAGAACATAGCCGGTGTCCCACACACTGTAGAAATCCGCAGAGGAAATATCTTTAAAAAGCAGGACAGGCAGTGTTACTTTATAGTTAAAGGAATTCAATGTCTTAATAAAAGAATCATTGGTCAGATGTAATTGCTGTAAAATATAGCCAATCACCATAACCAGAAAAACGGGAATGGTGGCGTTCAGACTGAATGCGAGCTGTTCCATGGAATACATTCCTCTTTCTATTATTGTAGTACCTGTTAAAACTTCATATAAATAAAAGCCTCTCTCCTTTTGCAAGTATAGAAAAGGAGGGAGGCTTTGTCAAGTGCGCACCGGATCAGGGGCATTTTACTCAAAAGATATATGCACATATAAGCATACAATAGGTAGGACTATTTTACGGCATTGATCTTGTAGATGAATTTCACGCTGCTATTCATGCCGTTACCGGAACCGGTGAAGGAATCGTAATTCTCAGATACGGAAGCAGTAGCTTTCATACGATCGATGACTTCCTGAAGTTCATCGGTATCCATATCGGTGAGCTTGCTGATGGCTTCGTCATTATATTCGATCATGCCGTCTTTTAACTTTTTGGCACCGTCTTTCAGCTGACCGACACCGTCGATCAATTTGTTACTGCCGTCAGAGAGGGTATTGACACCATTTGCCAGAGTGCCGCTTCCGGTTGCCAGATCTTTTGCTCCGTCTACTAAGGTATTGGCGCCTTTGAACAGGTCATCACTTCCGGATACCAGCTTATTGGCACCGTCCAGAATTTGCGTAGTTCCGGCAGACACTTTGGCGGCACCGGCATTTGCAGATGCGACACCTGCGGTGTAAGCTAACAACCCCTGATAGAAAGTGTTATAGCTGTCCAGAGAGGTCAGGAGAGAATCAATCTGCGGCTTGGCTGTTTGCGCGGATTGCTGCGTTGCAGCGATAGCAGCATTTATTTGTTGCAATTTTGTTGCAGAGTCATTGGCGTATACCACAGGAGTATTGTCGGCAGCCGGAGCTGTCTGGGCTACAACAGGGGCGTTGTTTGCGGCAGTATCGGTATTCTCAACGGAAACGTTGTCAGCGTCAGCAGTTTCAACAAGAGTGCTGTCAGCTTCAGCATCACCGTCAGAGACGGTTATGGTATTCTGAGGAGTAGTTACAGAGGAAGCAGCCACAGGAGCAGTTTCTTCGGTAACCACTGCAGCCTGGGAAGCTGTGTTGGAACCGGAAGCACTAGCAGCGTCAACCAAATCTTTATAGTCCTGCAAGGTCATGTTAAACTGAGCAAGAACAGCCATGGTAGCACCGTCCTTCGTGGAGAGTGCTGCCAAAGTATCAGAGAACTGTTTCAGCTCTGAATGATAATTTTCTTTTGTCAGAGCCTGTATCTGACCATTGTGGATGTTGTCTTTAAGTTGAGCATTGGCCGCTGCTAACAGCTGGTCGAATACCTGTGCAGCACCGGCATTCAGGGTATCATTATTTGCAGCCAGCTTTGTCAATCCCTGATTCAATTCTACCGCGCCGGCCTGAAGTGTCTTGGTTCCGTCTCGCAGAGTACCGGCACCGCTTTGGAGTGCACCGATGCCTTCTCTTAAGGAAACAGTACCGTCTGCAACCTGGTAAGCACCGTCTCGTAAATCATTGGAGCCGTCATTTAATTCTTCGACACCGTCCATTAGATCACCGGACTTATCATACAGCTCGTTGACACCGTCATAGAGATCAGAAGTACCGTCCAACAGCTGATTGGTAGCATCTTCCAGATCATCCATGGCACTTTTCAGGTCATCCAGATCGTCCATATTGCTCAGATCCAGCTTGGAAAATACGGAGTTGGTAGCGATGCAGTAGGATTCGTTCATGGTGAAATCAGTTACGTCTGCTTCGATTTCCAGATAATCATCCAGATCTTCTTCCATATCCAGGTTGGTGCCCAGTCCGGGGAAAACAATACCGGTGACAACGCTGTGGCTGCCGTCATTGATGACTTTACCGGAGGATACCCAGATGTTGCTGAAATTGTCGTTATCCAGGATCATGCCGGTCATTACAGCAAAAGGAACATAGATTTTCTCTTCTTTTCCGGCAATCTCTCTGGTTTCGTACAGCTCATTGGCATAATCGTAACGGATTACCACATGACCGCTTTTCCCGTTCAGGTCAGCAGCGGAAATCTCATTTCCGTCCAGGCTGTAAGTAACTTTAAGGGATACGGGAGCCTCTTTATCGGGAGTACTCTGGGTGTAGGAATCTTTTTCCCCCTGATTTTTCAGCCAGTCACTCACGTAGATTTTCTGCTGTGTGCCGTCGGCGTTCAGAATGACATATACGGTCTCGTCAATGGAAGCGGCGGAAGTATCTTCGGATTTCCAGATGTCGTCTACAGCATCCTGAATCTGTTCTTTGATTTCAGTCTCTTTTTTCTCGGAAGTTTTTGCATATACGGATACGCCGGTAACGCTCAAAGCGACAACCCCGGCCAGACACAGGGCACCGGTTTTCCAGATCTGTTTTTTCATATTTATCATAACTTTATACCGTCCTTTCTTTATAGGTCTGTGTAGTATCATCAGTTACATTTTTGTTCCGGAAACCGATGCTGGTCACGCAGATGATCTTATCAAACAGCAGGAACATCGCCGGCAGGAACAGAATAACAGCGAACATACTTACAATAGCGCCTCTCGCCATCAGGTCACAGAGGGAACTGATGATGTCTACGTCAGAATACAGGGCAACACCGAAGGTGGCGGAGAACAGTCCCATGGCGCTGACGATAATGGAAGGAATGGATACCCTCAGGGCATTGGTCACGGCCTCACGTTTTCCTCTTCCTTCATAGCGCTCCTGTTTGTATCTGGTGGTCATCAGGATCGCATAGTCAACGGTTGCACCCAGCTGAATCGTACTGATGCAGATCGGGGCAATGAAAGGAAGTGACGTTCCTGTCAGATGAGCCAGTCCCAGGTTGATGAAAATGGATAACTCTATAACTGCAACGAGGATCAGCGGCAGGGTGATACTCTTTTCTACCAATGCGATAATTACAAAAATCGCTACAATAGATACGGCATTTACTACTTTGAAGTCCTGATCCGTTGTCTCGATCAGATCCTTGGTACAGGGTGCTTCACCGATCAGCATGCCCTTGGAATCATATTTTTTCAGGATTGTGTTCAGCTCGTTGATCTGTGCGTTGACTTCGTCGGTAGCGGTCTTGTATTCGGAGTTGACTAAGAGCAGTTCCCAGTCATCACTTTTTAAAACCTCTTTCACGGATTCGGGAAGCATCTCTTCCGGCACCAGAGGACCGACTACGGATTCCAGTCCCAGCGCATATTTCACACCTTCCACGTCTTCCATCTCGTGAATCATGGCACGTACGTCAGTGTCAGGTACATCGGTACTTACCAGCACCATATGTGTGGCACCCACACCGAAGTCTTCCTGCAGTTTACTGTTGGCTATTACGTAAGCCATATCTTCGGGAAGTGTTTCACCGAGATCGTAGTACACTTCGTTGTTTGTCTCTTTGTAAGTCCAATAGGAAGGAACTACCAGCACAAGGAATAGGATCAGGAACACAGGGAACACCTTGGTGATACCTAAAGCCACCTTTCCCATATCGGGAAGAAGGGATTTATGACTGGTCTTTTGTAACACTTTATCCAGTATCAGTATCATGGAAGGAAGCGTTGTGACACAGCCGATGACACCTAAGATGACACCCTTGGCCATAACGATACCGAGGTCCAGTCCTAAGGTATAACTCATAAAGCACAGAGCAATAAATCCCGCTACGGTGGTGATGGAACTTCCGACGACGGAAGTTAAGGTATTGTTGATCGCATACGCCATGGCTTCTTTATTGTTTTCATACATGGACTTTTGTTCTTCGTAGCTGTGCCAGAGGAAGATGGAGTAGTCCATGGTAACGGCCAGCTGCAGCACTGCGGAAAGCGCTTTGGTCAGGTAGGAGATCTCTCCGAGGAAATAGTTGGTTCCCATATTCAACAGGATCGCCATGCCGATACTGATCAGGAATACGAACGGGGTGATCCAGTTGTCCATGAAGATCATCATAGCGGCACATGCCAGCGCAACGGCGATACCTACGTAGATCGGTTCCTCTTTTTCGCACAGATCCTTCAGGTCGGTGACCATGGCGGACATACCGGAGACGAAACACTGTTTGCCGGCAATGCTGCGGATCTCTGAGATAGCTTCCATCGTGTCGTCGGAGGAAGTGGAAGTATCGAAGAAGATTGCAAGCATCGTGCTGTCACCGGAGTTAAAAGCGTCATACAGTTTGGAAGGAAGTATTTCCATAGGAACGGATACATCTGCAAAATCGTCATACCACAGAACGGTATCCACATGATCCACATGGGAGATATCCTCACGGAGCGAAGAGACGTCTTCCGGATCCATGCCTTCCATAATTACAAAGGAGAACGCTCCTTTTCCGAATTCGTCCATCAGGATATCCTGACCAACCACCGTATCAATGTCACCGGGCAGGTATGTCAGCATATCGTAATTGATTCGCGTCGCGATCATTCCGATCAGGGACGGCACCAGTAATACAACTGCCAGTATTAAAATAGGAATACGGCATTTTACGACCCATTTTCCAAATTTCATAAACAGGGCTCCTTTCTTTGTCGATTCTTTCTCAATTGGTATTGTATTCAGAGCTGCCTGCTTTGAAAACGGACAAAAAAAGGCAATGCACAAAAATTGCGCATTGCCGGGAAATCATCCAAAAAATGTACAAATGATTCAAAATGCCCCAAATTAACGGGCTACACGGGTCAGGGTCATTTCGATATTTCCGTGAAAAATCTCGCCGATCCGCCGGATCAGAGATTCCGGATCTTTTTTCATTCCGGTGTTCAACCAGTCTAAAATCATACCTACCAGTGCAAATTTATAGAAATCCACCACCATTTTCTGATCGGTGGGAAATACTTTTTTATGGTTGCTGTGTTCTACCTGTTCCGTGATCTTGGCTACATACAGGCGCATGACCTCGCCGGCAATACTGTAGAGATAACGCTCCACCCGTTCCCTGCTGACAGAATTATAAATATGGTAGACCAGACGCTTGTTCTCCAGAGCAAACCGGGCAGCAGAAATAAAACCTTCCTCCCAGGAGTCCATATCCATATGCTGCGACAGGACACGCTCTACGTCCGCATTCCGAATGTGCTCCAACAGAGCGGTAATATCCTGAAAATGATAGTAAAAAGTGTTGCGGCTGATTCCGCAGTCATCCACGATGTCTTTTATGGTAATTTTATCCAATGGCCGTTCGTTCAACAGCCGGATAAAGGATTCTTCGATAGCCTTGCTTGTAAACTGTGTCATGGGTTCCTCCAACCTGATGAGCCATGCGCCTATTTTAGCATAAAACCGCTAGTTTGTCATCAAAAGCAGCTCATTCAGGGAGGAAAAATCGGAGGATCCGGTTTCCAGATAAAAGGTATGGAATCTAAGGTCGGAATAGGTATCTCCCCAGTGATGCTTTGCTGCTTCCCGCAGCTTTAAAATCTCCAGGTAGCCGACATAGTATTTCGGATAATTACAGGGTTCTTCCGCAATATATGTGTAGACCGCTTCGCAGACCTGCGGAGAATCAATACCGAATTTCCCTAAGATTTCCGCCACCTGATCGTATCCGGCTCCTTCTCCGTGGATCAGGAGATCTAAGAGAGTGTACATGCACAGCTGAAGGCTGCGGGTGTGTTTTTCCAGCCGTGCAACCTGCGCGGCATCTGCCTGCCCGGATTGTTCCAGTAGATTGGCCGCATAATCATGGGAAAGAAATTCTACATACAATGCCCATCCTTCCAGATAACCGCCGTACCAGATCAGTTTCCTGGCAGGATCTGTGTCTCCGGATAAAAAAGTGCGGTTACTGTAGACCGTTTGGTAGAGATGCCCCGGAAATCCCTCATGAGCCAGCGTGGTGTAGAGCTCCAGCCCCCGGGGAGAGTTCCGGCGGTTTATATAAATGACATTATTGTCGGAATCTCCCAAAGGTGTCGTCAGATAAAATGCCGGGGCACTGTAAGGCTCCAGACTTGGAACAACATCCTTGACAGTGACAGAAGGGAGAGGATTACTGACGGGAAAGTCATTTTTCATACGCTCCTGTAGATCTGTGAGCATTTCTTCCGGCGTATCGAGGGGAAAATCTGCCGCGGTCTCTTCGGAGAGCAGGGAGAGCAGAGAAGAGGACTGCGTGGCCAGACTGCGGATGGCAGACTGTTCTTCCCGGAATTTTTCCAACAGTATCTGCACAAGTTCTTTTTCGGACCGGGAGGAACCGGTCTCGGAAAATAGCAGGTGGCGATAGTAGGATTTTCCGTCCGGGAACAGAGCCAGGCCTTTGGGAAGAATGTCCTGTTCATCTGCAGATTCCGGGGAAATACTGTTGTGATTGTCGGAAGAGGCTAACCGGAGCAGTCCTTCGGACAGGGCAGAATAAGCAGGCTGTACCACAGTGACCAGCAGACGGTCATTTTTTTCAATCAGAGAAGCGGTTTCTTCCGGCGAGAAAATCCCCTGTGCCTGTAGTTCTGCCAGCCGGGCTTCGAAGGTGGTCTGCAAAAAATGTGTTCCCTGAGTCAGTTCCCGGGAAGTGATGATGGTGTCACATTGCTTGCGGACTTTCTCCAGAGAAATGTCTGGCATGAGGAAGCCTGCGGCGGCTTTTTCCTGTTCATAGAGAAGCAGAGAGGCAAAATAGTCGTCCACCTGATCCAGGAGGGACAGGTAATCGGTCACATCCCGGGCAGTGCGGAAGGTGTACTCTGCCAGTAATACAGGAAGCTGGGACTGCATTCCGGAGGAAGGCGAAAGAGGTTCTGCATAATAGGGAAACTGTGCCAGAGCCAGATCATTTTCCAGAGAACAGTGCAATAACCGGTAAGTGCAGGCATTTTCAGCAGAGAGCCTGTCGGGATCTATGCCGTCCAGCTGTTTTAACAGCTTTGCACAATGCTTCTTACTGTCTTCCGGACGCCCCGGTTGATAGACCGGAAGCACCGGCTCATATGCGGAGATTCCGAATTTTTCCGGATCTGCGATGGTGTAGTGCATGTTCAGGGTGCTGGCAGTCATTTCATCCCGGAAAAGCCCGGAGGTGAATTGTTCAAACCGCTTGTCGGCAGAGGAATGAGTGGCCAGAAGCCCGAGAGCGCCGGTGAGGGCACAGAGAAGACAGATACACAGGAGCAGCTGGGAGAAGGAGAGAGAGGGACGTTTATGCACGATGATTACCTGATGACGGAGAGTGTTAATAAGAGTATATGTTTAGAAAACTGTGGATAGAATTTGAAACAAAACATAGTTGTATGGTGTACAACTATACATAAATGTATCTAAAATGAATAAAAGATGTATTGACTTTGTACGGTTGCCTTATTATACTGAAAGTGATTATGGAGACGAAATATCAAAACCTCATTAATTACATACAGGAACAGATCACAGACGGACAACTGGGCCCCGGAGAGAAAGTCCCTTCGGAGAATCAGCTTTCGGAACAGTTCCATATCAGCAGGCAGACAGTGCGGAAAGCCATCGGGACACTGGAGGAGAACGGTCTGGTGCAGAGAATCCGCGGCAGCGGTACCTATGTGAGCTTTGACCGCCGGAAGAATCTGGAACAGCGCAACAGTATTGCGGTGGTGACCACCTACGTGGACAGCTATATTTTCCCGAGGATCCTGCAGGGGATGCAGAATACTCTGTTTGAGAGCGGTTTTTCCGTACAGATTTATTTTACGAACAACACGTTGGACCGGGAGAAAAGCATCCTGAAGGATCTGCTGAAACGGGATGACGTGGCCGGCGTGATCGTGGAGGGCACGAAGAGCGGCCTGCCGAATCCGAACCTGGATCTGTATCGTCATCTGATGGTCAGGAAGATACCGCTTCTGTTTTTCAATACCTATTATCCGGAGCTGGAGGTACCTCATGTGTCGTTAAACGATGCGGAGGCAGCTTATAAGGCGGTACGGTATCTGATCGATAAGGGACATCAGAAGATCGGGGCGATCCTGAAACTGGATGACGGACAGGGCAGGCAGCGTTATCTGGGGTATCTGCGGGCCATGGAAGAAGCCGGACTGACAGTGACGGATTCCCGGATGGTATGGATCGACACGGATGAATCGAAACAACTGGGATATTGCCGGGACCGGATCCTGAACCGGGTGGAAGAGTGTACTGCTCTTCTGGCGTATAATGATCAGATCGCTTTTCAGCTGATCCGGATGCTGACAGAGCGCAATATCCGGGTGCCGGAGGATGTATCGGTCATCAGTATCGACGATTCGGATCTGGCAAGACACAGCGAAGTGCCCATTACCTCCCTGCCGCACCCGAAGGAGAATCTTGGGAAAAAAGCGGCGGAGACATTGTTACAGATGATCGCGGGCAGGAAAAAGGACCTGACTTACGAATTTGACACCCGTGTCGTAGAGCGGGAATCTGTTGCGGAATGCACTGAAAACGGAAATAAAAAATGAGATAAATAAAGAAGTGAAAAGGAGAGAACACAATGAGCGAAGCAGTAAAAGAAGCAATCAGAACAGGAAAAACAGCCCTCGGTATTGAGTTTGGTTCCACCAGAATCAAAGCGGTACTGGTAGATGAGAGCCACGCACCCATCGCCATGGGAACCTATGACTGGGAGAACAGGCTGGAGAACAACATCTGGACCTACAGCCTGGAAGATATCTGGAAAGGCCTGCAGGGATGCTACAAGAGCCTGACAGACGATGTAGAGGCAAAATACGGTGAGAAGCTGACCACCCTGGGCTCTCTGGGATTCAGCGGAATGATGCACGGCTATATGCCGTTTGGTGCAGCCGGAGAACTGTTGGTACCCTTCCGTACCTGGAGAAACACCATGACGGAGGAAGCCTGCAAGAAACTGATCCCGGTATTTAATTTCAACATCCCTCAGAGATGGAGTATCGCACATCTGTATCAGGCTATTTTGAACGGAGAAGATCACGTGAAGGATATCGCGTTCTTCACGACTCTGGCCGGATATATCCACTGGAAGCTGTCCGGAGAAAAGGTGCTGGGTATCGGTGAGGCAGCAGGTATGTTCCCTATCGATTCCGGAATTATGGACTTTGATCAGAAAATGCTGGATCAGTTTGATGAGTTACATCATTATGACTGGAAGATCCGTGATATTCTGCCGAAGGTACTGGTAGCCGGAGAACCTGCCGGTGTCCTGACCGCGGAGGGCGCGAAATTACTGGATCCTACCGGAACCTTGCAGCCCGGCGCACCGATGTGTCCTCCCGAGGGAGATGCCGGAACAGGTATGGTAGCCACTAACAGCGTGGCCGTCAGAACAGGTAATGTCTCCGCCGGAACGTCCATTTTTGCCATGGTAGTACTGGAAAAAGCAATGGAAAAAGTCCATGAGGAAATCGATATGGTGACTACGCCCGATGGTATGCCGGTAGCCATGGTACACTGTAACAACTGTACCTCTGACCTGAATGCCTGGGTCAATCTTCTCGGCGAATGTGCAGAAAGTTTTGGCGTGAAGGTGGATAAAAACGAGTTGTACGGTGTATTGTACCGCAAGGCACTGGAAGGTGCTGCGGACTGCGGCGGCGTGACAGCGTACAACTATTTTTCCGGAGAACCGATCACCGGACTGGATGCAGGCCGTCCCATGGTCGTGAGAACACCGGATGCGGACTTCTCCCTGGCGAACTTCATGCGCTCTCATCTGTACAGTGCGGTTGCTACCCTGAAGATCGGTATGGATATTCTGCTGAAGGAAGAGCATGTGGCAGTGGATTCCCTGATGGGACACGGCGGTTTCTTCAAGACTCCCGTAGTAGGCCAGCGCATCATGGCAGCAGGCATGAATGCGCCGATCACCGTGATGGATACTGCAAGTGAAGGCGGCGCCTGGGGCATTGCGGTCCTGGCAGCATTTATGAAAGAGAAAAAAGACGGAGAGACACTTTCTTCTTATCTGAATGAGAAAATTTTCGCAGGACAGAGCGGAACCACACTGGCTCCGGAACCGGAGGACGTGAAGGGCTTCGACGCTTTCCTGGAAGAGTATAAGAAGCTGCTTGTCGCAGAAAAGGCAGCGGTTGCAGCAAAATAATAGAAATAGGAGAGGCACTTAAATTATGTTAGAAGAATTAAAACAGAAAGTTTATGAAGCAAATATGGATCTGCCCCGGTATGGTCTGGTGACCTTTACCTGGGGAAATGTCAGTGCCATTGACAGAGAGAGCGGCCTGTTCGTTATCAAACCCAGTGGGGTGGATTATGACAAACTGACACCGGAGATGATGGTAGTCATGGATCTGAACGGCAATAAGGTAGAGGGAGACCTGAATCCTTCCTCTGATACCGCCACGCACCTGGAACTGTACAAGGCATTCCCTGAGATCGGCGGCATCGTGCATACCCATTCTTCCTATGCCACCAGCTGGGCACAGGCAGGAAGAGATATCCCCTGCTACGGAACCACACATGCAGACTATATCTACGGACCGGTTCCCTGTGTGCGCTGCCTGACCAAAGAAGAGATCGAGGATGCTTATGAGGAAAATACAGGACACCTGATCGTTAATGAATTCAAGCGTCTGGGCAAGGATCCCAAGGCAGTTCCCGCAGTACTTTGCAAGAACCACGGTCCCTTCGCCTGGGGGAAAGACGCCAAAGAAGCGGTACATAATGCCGTAGTACTGGAAGAAGTGGCTAAGATGGCGTACCGTGCCGAGACCATCAATCCCAGGATTCAGCCGGCACCACAGGAACTGCAGGATAAGCACTATAACCGTAAGCATGGTAAGAACGCATACTATGGCCAAACAGTTCAGAAATAGGATTTGGCTTATAGTGCGAGGGTGCTTGCACACAGAGCACTATATGACAAATTCTATTAGCGGAGCGCCCCTCCATGAAATGAATATGTGAGTGGAACGAACAAATTTATGAATGGAGGTCTGAACTGCATACAGGAATTTGCCACCGCAATAATTTGCGGTAACATCGCAATTCTTTTACTAGACTAGCATCCGGAAGTATGCTAGTATTACAACGTAAATCGCAACAGACAAGCCAATATGGCGGAATGGAGGAGACAATGAAGAATTTAGAACTGCAAAAGCGTGCCAATGATGTCCGCAAGGGCATTGTGACCGCAGTTCATGGTGCGAAAGCAGGACATCCCGGTGGATCCCTGTCAGCCGCAGATATTTTTACATTTTTGTATTTCGAGGAGATGAACATTGATCCGAAGAATCCCGATATGGAGGAACGTGACAGATTTGTATTGTCCAAGGGTCATACCGCTCCCGGACTCTATTCCGCACTGGCTTACAGAGGATATTTCCCGGTAGAGGATCTGCCCACACTGCGTCATCTGGGCTCTTACCTGCAGGGACATCCCTGCATTCATATCCCCGGCGTGGATATGTCTTCCGGATCCCTGGGACAGGGTATCTCCGCAGCTGTAGGAATGGCGCTGGGTGCAAAGATGGAAAATCGTGATTTCCGTGTATACACTCTGCTGGGTGACGGCGAGATCGAGGAAGGTCAGGTATGGGAAGCAGCTATGTTCGCAGGCTTCCGCAAGCTGGACAACCTCTGCGTTATGGTAGATAACAACAACTTACAGATCGACGGACCCATCGATCAGGTATGTTCTCCTTATCCGATTGATAAGAAGTTCGAGGCATTCAATTTCCATGTGATCAATGCCGATGCACATGATTTTGATGCCATCCGCGCAGCGTTCAAGGAAGCAAGAGAGACCAAGGGCATGCCCACATGTATCGTATTCCACAGCCTGAAGGGTAAAGGTGTATCCTTCATGGAGAACAGCGTGGACTGGCACGGCAAGGCTCCCAACGACGAGGAGTATGCAGTGGCAATGGCAGACCTTGATAAGATCGAAAAAGAATTAGAGAAAGCAGGTGAGCAGTAATGGCAGAAAATACCGTAAAAAAGATTGCAACCAGAGAAAGCTATGGTAACTCCCTGAAGGAGCTGGCAGAAGAATTCCCCAATCTGGTCGTATTGGATGCCGACCTGGCAGCAGCTACCAAGACCGGAATCTTCCGTAAGGCATATCCCGACCGCCACATCGACTGCGGTATCGCAGAGTCCAACATGATGGGTGTGGCTGCAGGACTGTCCCTGGTAGGCAAGATTCCCTTCGTAAGCTCTTTTGCAATGTTCGCAGCAGGACGTGCTTTTGAACAGGTACGTAACTCTATCGGTTACCCTCATCTGAATGTCAAGATCGGTGCAACCCATGCAGGTATCACCGTAGGTGAGGATGGTGCAACCCATCAGTGTAACGAGGATATCGCCCTGATGCGTACCATTCCGGGCATGGTAGTAATGTGCCCCTCCGATGATGTGGAAGCAAGAGCTGCCGTACGCGCCGCTCTGGAATATGAAGGACCTGTGTACATCCGTTTCGGACGTGCCGCAGTGCCCGTGATCAACGATCATCCCGGATATCATTTCGAGATCGGCAAGGGAACCGTAGTCCGTGAAGGCAAAGATGTCACCATTGTAGCTACCGGTATCTGTGTAGATTCCGCTCTGGGTGCAGCAAAGATGCTGGAAGAGGAAGGCATCAGTGCAGAGGTTGTCAATATCTGCACCATCAAGCCTCTGGACGAAGAAATCATCATCAACAGTGCGAAGAAGACCGGCAAGGTAGTGACCGTGGAAGAGCATTCCGTGATCGGTGGACTGGGAAGTGCCGTATGTGACTGCCTGTGCGCAAATCATCCCGTACCTGTGAAGAAGGTCGGTATGCAGGATGTCTTCGGTGAGTCCGGATCCGCTGCCGCTCTGGTAGAGAAGTATGGTCTGGATGCCAAGGGCGTTTACAAGTCTGTAAAAGAGTTCCTGTAAGGAATAAATGATATCAAGGAGAAGCCGCCAGTTATGTGAAAACAGAGACTGGCGGCTTCTTTTATGCCATGGTATCATAGATTTGCTGATAGAAAGTAATATTCGGAGCTTTTCTTTTACTCCGAATAGTTACAAAATAACGATAATTTTTATAATATAGCAGAAAGGGAAGACGATTACCATGAAATACGCAATTATCGGCGCCGGTGGGACCGGTGGAATATTAGGATTTTATATGAGTAAGGCAGGTAAGAATGTTACTCTGATCGCCAGAGGGAGACACCTGGCGGCGATGTGGGAGAAAGGACTTGCCGTTGAAAAAATGTGGGATCAAACCACCGAATGCATTCCGGTAAAAGCGACAGACATGGAACATTATAATGAACAGCCGGATGTGATACTGGTATGCGTCAAGGGCTATTCCCTGGAAGATACCATTCCCTTTATTCAGAGGGTGGCCAAGCCTTCCACCATCGTGATCCCGGTACTGAACATCTACGGAACCGGAGCAAAAATGCAGGAGAAGCTGCCGGGATTGCTGGTAACGGACGGATGTATTTATGTTTCCGCCAATATTAAGGAACCCGGGGTGTTGATCCAACATGGCAAGATCCTGCGTGTGGTGTATGGTGTCAGAGAAGTGCATTCCGAAGATGTCATGGATTGCCTGAAAGAAATCAAAAGAGATTTCGATGACAGCGGAATTGACGGTGTGTTGTCTGCAAACATTCGCAGGGATGCTCTGGAGAAGTTCTCTTATGTCTCACCCATTGGTGCGGCCGGACTTTACTTTCATGCCACCGCAGCCGATTTCCAGAGAGAAGGAGAGCAGCGTGAAGCCTTCAAGACCATGATCCGCGAAATCGCAGCCTTGGCAGAAGCCATGGGTGTTCCCTTTGAGCGGGATATGGTAGAGGTAAATCTGAAGATCCTGTCCACGCTGGCTCCGGAAGCCACGACATCCATGCAGAGAGATGTCATGGAGGGCAAATCCTCCGAGATCGACGGACTGGTATACGAAGTGGTACGTATGGGAGAGAAATATCACGTACCTGTGCCGATGTATCGTAAAGTTGCGGAAAAACTGCGAGAGAACTTGTAACTGGAAAGTTAATTAAGCAAAAGGGACGGACTCCCGGAACGGACAGAATGCCTTCTGGCAGCTGTAACGTCTCCGAGTGTGAATTTCCTAAAGAAGTGGATATCAT